>SFFP01000311.1 GCA_004556875.1 Ruminococcus flavefaciens | reverse complement strand
GCATTTATAAGGTTAGCACGATGAATACGTGCAAACGATTTAACGAGAACAGCCTTTACGCCAAGGTAGAGCGGAGCAAGTGCAGCGTGCTCTCTTGACGAGCCCTGTCCGTAGTTAGAACCGCCTACGATTATGCTCTTGCCAAGTGACTTAGCTCTCTCAGGGAATGTTTCATCACAAACAGCGAAGCAGTGCTGTGAGATCTTCGGAATATTTGAACGAAGAGGAAGTATCTTAGCACCAGCAGGCATAATGTGGTCAGTTGTGATATTATCACCAACCTTGAGTGATACAGGAGCGTCGATGGTCTCAAGGAGAGGTGAAGTCTCAGGATACGGCTTGATATTTGGTCCGCGAAGGATCTCGACACTGTCCATTTCTGCTTCAGAAGCAGGAGGAACGATCATGTTGTCGTTGATAACAAATTCCTCAGGAAGCTTGAAATCAGGCATCTCGCCAAGCTCTCTCGGATCTGTGAGATAACCTGTAAGTGCAGAAACTGCAGCCATTTCAGGAGATACGAGGTAGATCTGTCCGTCCTTTGTTCCGGAACGTCCTTCAAAGTTTCTGTTGAATGTACGGAGTGAAATACCCTTTGAGTTAGGTGACTGTCCCATACCGATGCACGGACCGCAGGCACTTTCGAGAATTCTTGCACCTGCATCAATGAGTATTGAAAGTGCTCCGTTCTGAGCAAGCATATTGAGGACCTGCTTTGAGCCGGGAGCAATAGCAAGTGATACATCGGGGTTAACTGTCTTGCCCTTGAGTATATAAGCTACCTTGAGCATATCAAGAAGTGATGAGTTTGTGCATGAACCGATACAAACCTGATCTATCTTGAGTCTGCCGATCTCCTCAACGCTCTTTACGTTGTCAGGAGAATGCGGACAGGCAGCTAACGGAACAAGCTCGCTGAGGTTTATCTTTAACTCTTCGTCATATACTGCATCAGGATCAGCGGCAAGAGGAGTCCATACTTCTTCACGCTTCTGAGCTTTGAGAAACTGCTTTGTTATCTCGTCAGAAGGGAAAATAGATGTAGTTGCACCAAGCTCTGCGCCCATGTTAGTGATAGTAGCTCTCTCAGGAACAGACAGAGTCTTTACGCCTTCGCCGCAATACTCGATGACCTTGCCTACACCGCCCTTAACGGACATTCTTCTGAGGACTTCAAGGATAACATCCTTTGCAGCTACCCATGGCTGAAGCTTGCCTGTGAGTTCAACTTTAACGACCTTAGGACAAGTGATATAGTAAGCACCGCCGCCCATAGCAACAGCAACGTCAAGTCCGCCTGCTCCGATAGCGATCATACCGATACCGCCGCCTGTAGGAGTGTGGCTGTCAGAGCCGATAAGGGTCTTTCCCGGGATACCGAAACGCTCAAGATGTACCTGATGACAGATACCATTGCCGGGACGTGAGAAGTAAATACCGTGTTTCTTTGCTACACTGCCGATAAATCTGTGATCGTCAGCGTTTTCAAATCCGCTCTGAAGCGTATTGTGATCTATGTAAGCCACTGAGCGCTCAGTCTTTACACGAGGTACACCTATAGCCTCGAATTCAAGATATGCCATAGTTCCTGTTGCGTCCTGTGTAAGGGTCTGGTCGATACGGATACCGATCTCCTGACCTTTGACGTACTCGCCGTCAACCAAGTGTGCTCTGAGGATCTTTTCAGTTAAAGTTAAACCCATTGAAGATCATTCCTTTCAATACATAAGAATACATTCTAATTGTACAACATTTTACGCAGTTTGTCAAGAATTAAACAAAGTATTTTTAATAATGCAAAAAAGGCTTCCGAAGAAGCCTTTTTTCTATGACGCAAACTGACTGTTATAAAGCTCTGAATAAAAGCCGCCTTTCTGCATAAGTTCGCTGTGACTTCCCTGCTCTATTATGTTTCCCTGCTTCATTACAAGGATAACATCCGAGTTCTTTATAGTAGAAAGTCTGTGAGCGATAACAAAGCTGGTCCTGCCCTCCATAAGCCTGAGGAAAGCTTTCTGTATACGCTGTTCTGTGCGAAGGTCGATAGAGCTTGTAGCTTCATCAAGAATAAGCATGGGCGGATCCATGAGCATTATTCTTGCTATACATATGAGCTGTTTCTGTCCCTGTGAAAGACCACTTTCCTCGCTGATGACCGTATCATAACCGTCAGGAAGTCTCTTGATAAATCCGTGTGCATAGACCGAACGTGCAGCTTCGATTATCTCTTCTCTTGTTGCATTCGGTTTTCCATAGGCTATGTTTTCTGCAACCGTACCTGTAAACACCCACGTTTCCTGCAGCACCATACCAAAACAGCTTCTGAGACTGTCACGAGTGATATCAGAGATATTCTTTCCCGATATCTCTATCTTTCCGCTGTC
>SFFP01000310.1 GCA_004556875.1 Ruminococcus flavefaciens | reverse complement strand
ATGCAATGTCAAACCTTCAGTGCCCACTTTAGTGGGTGAGCCTGTATTCGCCCCTTTTAGGGGCTGTGCAAACCACCACTTCAGTGGTGGTTATGATTTGTAATACATACAACATGAAACGCCCTGCAGGCTTATACCTTGCAGGGCGTTGTTGTTTTATTCTTGCCAAATCTGCTGAACATGGCAAATCCAACGGCAGAGGTTATTATCTCGGTTATGGGGTATGTCAGCCAGAAGTAGTACAGTCCGAATCTGGCAAACAGCCAGCCGAGAGGAACAAACAGGAACACGGTACGTATTACGGTGAGAGCAGAGCTTTTGAAGGGGCTTCCCACTGCCTGAAAGAACACGGGAAACAGCAGGGATACCGCCATAGGTACAAAGCTGAGACCGATTATGCGGAAACCGTGAACGCCTATTCTCAGAACTTCGCTGTCATGGGAGAAAAAGCGTATCATCTGTGACGGAATGAACAGGAAACACAGTGTTCCCATACCCATCAGAACAGCCCCTGCGATGAAGGAGTCCCACAGGATACTGCGGCAGCGCTTTGTGTTCTGCTGAGCGTAATTGAAACTTATCATGGGGACGATACAGGTCTGCAATGCGCCGAGAGGGATAAAGAAGAAGGTCTGCCACTTGTAGTAAAGACCGAGAACAGTGACTGCCTGATCTGAGAATGTGGCAAGTATCATATTCAGTCCGAAGATATAGAAGGTGTAGGCGGACTGCATAAGGATATTCGGCGTACCCAGTCGGTATATATTCCTGATGTTTACCCAGTATTTTTTCAGCGCAGGGGGCTTGTAGAAGCCTCGCTTCATTACTATGAGCGCAGCGGCTGTCTGACCGATAACGGTGGATATCGCCGCACCTGTTATCCCAAGCTTCGGCAGTCCGAGCCATCCGAATATCAGCAGCGGATCGAGTATGATATTTACTGCCGCACCAATTATCTGAGCTGTCATGGGCAGCTTCATATCGCCTTTGGATTGCAGGATTTTCGTCCATATGCTCTCGAAGAAAAGTCCGAAGCTGAATACGCAGACTATCCTTCCGTACCGCACGACATCGGCGCGTATTACTTCCGAATCCGTGGGTATCCTCGCATAAAGCGGCATTATCAGATAGCATATCAGCGCGAACAGCAGCCAGAGCACAAATGCAAGCGGAGTTCCAACGCCTGCGGTCTCAGCGGCACGTTTCTCCTTTTTTATTCCGAAGAAAAATGCCATTGCGGTATTTATGCCGACTCCAGAACCCACAGCGAGAGCTATCATAAGAAGCTGTAAGGGATAAACTATGGACAGTGCCGTGAGTCCTTCCTCCGAGCATCTGCCGATGAAAAAGCTGTCAACAATGTTGTACAGCGCCTGTATGAGCTGTGCAGCCATGATGGGCGGCGCAAGTCTGAATATCATCTTCCATACGCTGTCTTTTGCAAAATCTATCTGTCTTTTTTCCATATAAGCACTTCCTTAGCCTATACATTATATCACAGATATATGCGGTTTTCAATACGGCAGAGAGAATACTAACCGCTCGACTTTTATACTATTCTTTTTTGCGTAGGAGGCTCCGTAACAATCAATGTGTGTTCCGACTACAAGCAGCAGATTAGAATCATCTATCATATGCTCATCTGCAAGCTCATAGCAGTCATCGGTGTAGTGATGTGAAACGATCGCAACATTATCCGATTCGGCATGAAGTCTGAAAAAGCGGTCACGGTGCTCCTCAACCCAGTTTGTAGATTGTTCCTCATAAGGCATTGCGATGTTCAGCTCGATGTCGTTGTACATAGCCAACGCTGTTATTATCTCTCCGCACCACAGCGGCACTCCATACTCACAGTTTACCCAGAACCTGTCATATCCCTTGCAGTAAAGCTCCCATATCTTCTCACGGAGCTTTGCTTTTATCTCGGGATATGGAGGTTCATTTTCATTTTTGCAGACGAGATTCAGTTCCTCGCCTGTTGATATGATCGTACAAGTCAATTTGTTCACCCTCCAATTCTATTTTTCTTATTATACCATTATCTTATTGTATACGCAAGCGCGTACACGCAGAGGCGTATTAATTTGTATAATAAAAGAAATAATAGGTGGTGGTGAGGAATATGTCAGTTGTAAAGGAAGCTGTTGTACAGAGACTAAAGAGCATATGTAAAGGCAGAGGGATAGCTGCTAATGAACTGGCAAATCTCTCTGGTGTGACACCGTCAACGGTTTACAGTCTCCTTAATCCTGAACGTAAAAATGCTTCTATAACTACGATAAAAATTCTATGTGACGGATTAGATATGACTTTAGGCGAGTTTTTCAGTTCGCCCGAGTTTGATGATCTTGAACAGGAAATAAAATAACAATATCCCTGTGACCAGAG
>SFFP01000309.1 GCA_004556875.1 Ruminococcus flavefaciens | reverse complement strand
TGATTCATGGCTTTCTGCCCCCTTCTTTATACTTATCCTCTACTTTGAGGTTTATTATTTAATTTTGAACAAAGGCTGACCGAACTGAACCAGGTCACCGTTTTTAACACAGATCTCTGTGATAACTCCGCTTTCCTCTGCGTTTATTTCGTTCATAAGCTTCATAGCTTCGATAATGCAGAGTGTGTCGCCCTTCTTAACTGCCTGACCAACCTGAACATATGGGGCACTGTCAGGGGAAGCTGCTGCATAGAATACGCCTACCATCGGGGACTTAATTTCCTTGCCCTCAGCAACCGGAGCAGCCTCAGCAGCAGGTGCAGCAGGAGCTGTAGGAGCCGCAGGAATAACCATAGGAGCGGCAGGAACCTCTATAGGCTCTGCTGCAACAAGCTTTACTTCGCTTCTCTTTTTAAGCTTTATTTTTTCGCCGTTTCCGCAGGTAAGCTCAACTTCTGTTACGGAAGAATTATCCAAAGCGGTGATTATTTCCTTAATTTCGTCGATTGTATACATCATTGTTCCTCCACCTTTCTGAATACGATACATGCATTGTGACCGCCGAAGCCAAGGCTTGTGGAAGCCGCAACTGTGATATCTTTTTTCTCTGCCTTGTTTGGTGTGTAGTTCAGGTCACATTCCTCGTCTGGAACTTCATAGCCGATTGTTGGAGGAATAATTCCCTCTTTAATTGCCAATGCTGCAACAACGCCTTCAACACCGCCGGCAGCGCCAAGCATATGACCTGTCATGGATTTTGTGGAACTGATATTGATTTCTCTTGCTCTCTCCTCGCCCAATGCAAGCTTAATTGCCTTTGTTTCTGTCTTATCGTTGAGCGGTGTGCTTGTACCGTGAGCGTTGATGTAGATAACATCGCTGTCGGTAACCTGAGCTTCCTCGAAAGCAAGTTTTATAGCTCTTGAAGGGCCCTCTGCCTCTGGGTCCGGAGCTGTGATATGGTGAGCGTCGCAGGTATTGCCGTAGCCGCAGATTTCTGCATAAATCTTTGCGCCTCTTGCCTTTGCGTGCTCGTACTCCTCAAGGATAAGCACGCCTGCGCCCTCGCCGATTACAAAACCGTCTCTTCTCTTATCAAAAGGAACGGAAGCTGTTTTTGGGTCAGGATTTGTGGTCAAAGCCTTGCAGTTGCTGAATCCTGCGATTGAAAGAGGAGTAACAGCAGCCTCTGCGCCGCCTGCGATAATTGCGTCTGCATAGCCGTTTTTAATTGCGTGGAAAGCCTCGCCGATAGAGTGAGAACCTGTTGCGCAGGCTGTAACTATCGGAACGCAAACGCCCTTTGCCTTAAATCTAATAGCAACTGTACCTGCTGCGATATTTGCAATCATCATTGGTACGAAGTAAGGGGAAACCTTTCTTGCGCCGCCCTTGTCCATTGCAAGCACGTTGTCTGTAAATGCGTGCATACCGCCGATTCCTGCGCCTACATAAACGCCGAATCTGTCCTCTGCTATTGTTCCCATAATGCCGCTGTCGTCAATAGCCTGCTGAGCTGCTGCAACTGCATACTGGGTATAAAGGTCTGTTTTTCTAATTTCTTTTTTCTCTATATACTTTGTCGCATCAAAGTCTTTAACCTGAGCGGCAATCTTTACTTTAAGGTCGGAAGTATCAAAATTTGTGATTACATCTACTCCGCTGATACCGTTAATCAGGGAATTCCACATGGTTTCTACGTCGTTTCCAACCGGTGTTACTGCACCCAAACCTGTGACTACTACTCTTCTCATATGCACACTCCTTACTTTTTTTACTATGCTGAATTACATTGCCATACCGCCGTCTACTCTGAGAACCTCACCTGTGATGTATGAAGCCTCATCGGAAGCCAAAAATGCAACTGCGTTTGCGATATCCTCCGGCTTGCCACGCTTCTTCATTGGAATTGAAGCTGCAACAGCCTCTTTAACCTTATCGCTCAAAGCATTTGTCATGTCTGTTTCAATATATCCCGGAGCAATAGCGTTGCAGGTAACGCCTCTGCCTGCAAGCTCCTTTGCAACTGACTTGGTCATGCCTACAATTCCAGCCTTTGAAGCGGAATAGTTAGCCTGTCCTGCGTTGCCGTTAAGTCCTACTACGGAAGAAATGCTGATGATTCTTCCCTTTCTCTTTCTCATAAAGTGAGAATATGTGTGCTTTATCATGTTGAAAGCGCCCTTGAGGTTTACATTGATAACGCTGTCAAAATCTGACTCTTTCATTGAAAGCACAAGGCAGTCTCTTACAATACCTGCATTGTTTACAAGAATGTCAATGCCGCCGAAATCTTCAATGATTTTCTTTACGGTTTCCTCGCTTGCTGCAAAATCGGAAACATCGCAGTAGTAAAGCTCTACCTTAACGCCCTGCTCCAAAACCTTTGCCTT
>SFFP01000308.1 GCA_004556875.1 Ruminococcus flavefaciens | reverse complement strand
AAATATATATGCAATATCAGAACAACAGACGGCAAATCATTAAGAGTATCCGACAGCCACGCAATGAAGGTATATAGTGAGGAATATCCTGATGGCAAAAAGATATCTGCAGCAAGACTTAAAAAGGGCGATATGCTTATGGCTCCGGGAGGTATTCTTAAGATCGAGTCTGTTAAGACAGAAGCCTATAATGATAAGGTATATAATTTCGAGTTTGAGGAAGAAAAAATTTCAAATTATATAATGGCAAACGGTTTCTGGTCAGGCGATATCGCTGCTCAGAACGAACCCGATTTCCGTGAGATTCCTGCTGAATCCAAGGCACTCCATAACGAAATAAAGGCGCTTGTAGCTGAAATCAATCAAAAATTCAAAAGTCCTCAGGAAGCTTTGACCTGATGAACATTCTGCAGTTTGCGACAAGCTCTCTGTAAATTCTATCCAATGATATGTATAAGCCTCTGAATTAGTGTAAGTAAAAGAGCCACTGCTTCGGAGGCTTTGATTTTGTCAGTAAGAATTTTCCTGCCAATCCCAACGCACCAGCAACTGGCGCACAGTATTTGAAGGTTTCGCCCATCATAGACACATTGGTATTAGCGTTGGACGATGCCGCAGCCAGCACATCAGCAAAATGACCGCTGTCGGCAGCAGATAAGCCGAAAGCGGTCAATGCGTCTGTTACAATATCCGAGGTGGTAGCGAGGTCTTCGCTGGAAGCGGCAGCAAGGTTCATAATGTCCTCGATACCGTCAAGCATATCTCCGGTCTTCCAACCTGCCATTGTCATATAGTTCATGGCTTCTGCTGCTTCGGATGCTGAAAACTTGGTTTTCGCACCCATCTCACGTGCTTTATCACGTAGAGCATCCAATTCATCACCAGCAACACCGGATACAGCAGCAACCTTACTCATTGCTGAATCAAAGTCTGAAGCCGTTTTCACAGCAGCAGTTCCAGCCGCCATAACAGGTACAGTTACGTGCGTTGTGAGTGCCTTTCCCACATCAGCGATCTTGTCACCGGCTTTTTCAAGCATTTCTCCCGCTTGACCGAGCTTTACAAGTGCTGTATTTGCAGCCTCAGCTTCACGCTGAAGGTTCTGCAGTTCCTGTTCCGTTTCGATGATCTCACGCTGCAGGGCATCATACTGTTCCTGCGAGATGTCGCCGTTGGCAAGCGCCTGATTTGCTTGCTCTGCTGCCGTTTTCAGGGTTTCCAACTTTTCTTTGGTAGCCTTCACCGCATCGGCGAGGAGCTTATGCTTCTGCGAGAGCAGTTCCGTATTGGTCCGATCGAGTTTCAGCAGCTTTTGTACATCCTTTAGCTGCGTCTGCGTGTTTTTGATGTTTTTATTGACACCTTCCAGCGCCTTCGACAGCTTGGTAGTATCACCGCCGATCTCGACCGTGATACCCTTGATTCTATTTGCCATGCGGTTTCACCTCCGTAAGGGCTTGAAAAAAGCACCTGCCGTAGCAAGTGCTTAGTGTATATTCGGTTAATGTGCTAAATCAGAATTTAGCTTTCAGGAAATCTTTCATCGTATAATGATAACCATTCTTCGCCGTATTCTTCTTCGGCTTCATCTTCCATAGTTATTTGAACATATGTAAGGAAATCAAGAAAATCCTCGTATTCATCAATTTCATCTTCAATGCTGTATATTTCGCCTGTATCAGATGAAAAAAGAAGTTCTTTCGAACAGCCGATGCTCCCGATCAATACTGCGTTTTCGTAGTGCTTGCTTATTTCCGGAAAAAACAGTTCAAATTCACCACCCATGATTCGGGCATATTTCGTCAGCATAAGCCAGCTTTTATACATATCAGGAATTCTAACGTTATAATCTTTTTCCCAATCTGATATCTCCTCATATGAAGCAGGAGGATCAAATGAATAGTCGTAATTTAATATTGAAGATAGCTTGTTAATGTCCTCAAACCCATCTTTTACTTCCTGAATAATATTTTCCATAAAACATTCTGCTTTCATTTAATATTCCGATTTAGTAAAGGAAGTCTCATGCTTCCTCCTCACCAGAATTATAGCATAGCAGGCAGAAAAAGTCAATCAGAACGCATCAAAATCTGTCTTTCCTGTGTTATCATTATGTGCTTACAGAAGTGCAGTCATATATACAGGCAGATACACTATATCGTTCTCAACTTTAAGATGGTCTGCTCCTTCATTCTTGCAATCTGCTGTGCGGTTTTCTCAGTCATTTTTGTATCCTCCGAATCGTGTATTCCGTAGGGTTTTCCCCTTCGTTGTGTCATATATTAACTCTGAACGGAAGATTGAAGTGTTATACTGAAAGAGCAGTCGACAAACACCCAAAAATCTGGTAGAATAAAAATAATAAAACCGGAAAGGGAAAACGACTATGAAGTACAG
>SFFP01000307.1 GCA_004556875.1 Ruminococcus flavefaciens | reverse complement strand
ATGAAAAAAACACAGGTACTTTTTTGTACCTGTGTTTTCGTTTTAATGATAATGATGACTGTCTTTAAGAACCATATCCTTAACTTTCATGAGTGAAGTAGTGGTGCTTCTTTCATTTTCTGAAAGCTTCATGGTGATATATTTTATAGTTTCCTCATAATCAGGGATCATTATATGCTCAAGTGCATTTACACGGCGGCGAGTCTTTTCAATCTCGTCTGCCATGAGCTGACAAGCCTTTTCTATTTCAGCAAGCCTTATCATCTTCGGAAAAACTGCACTCAAAGCGCTTACTGCACCGTCAAGGTCTATTGAAGTAAAAGCCATGCCATATGAATAGATATCATTTGAATCACCTGAGCGATATCTTGTTTTGAACTCAGGAATATAAACGCTCATGACGTTTTTCTCGCTTACTTCAAGCTCCACTTCCTGCTTAGGAAGCATGAGTGCGGTTTCCAGAACTTCACTCTGCATTACAGAACCTGCCACAGCCATATATCTGTTTGCTTCGGATATAGCCGCTTCAACCTCTGTGCGGAGCTGACGGTTTTCTTTTATGAGATTCATAAATTGTCTCATCAGCTCATCACGCTTATCTTTCAGCAGCTTATGACCTCTTCTGGCAGATGAGAGCTTCTTTTTCAGCTTGCTCAGCTCCATACGGGTGGGATTAACATTAAGTCGTGCCAATCAGCTCACCTCATTTCTGAGTATCATAGTACTTTGTGAGGTATTCCTCTCTTATTCTGCGCAGCTCGCTTCTTGGAAGAAGTTTGAGAAGTTCCCAGCCGATCGAAAGTGTTTCTTCAATACTTCTGTTATTTTCGAAGCCCTGAGAAACATACTTTTTCTCAAACTCATCAGCAAATTTCGCATAGAGCAGGTCTGTAGGTGTAAGAGCAGCTTCGCCCAGTACGACCATGAGCTCCTTTGCATCTTTACCTCGTGCATAAGCAGAGAAAAGCTGATTCATTGTGTCAGAGTGGTCTGCACGGGTCTTCCCCTCGCCTATTCCCTTGTCTTTCAGACGTGAAAGTGAAGGAAGAACGTCTACAGGCGGATTGATCCCCTTTCTGTAAAGCTCACGGGAGAGGATTATCTGTCCCTCAGTGATATAGCCTGTAAGGTCAGGGATAGGATGAGTTTTATCGTCTTCAGGCATAGTGAGGATAGGTATCATGGTGATACTTCCCTCTTTGCCGTTCTGACGGCCTGCACGCTCATATATAGTAGCAAGGTCAGTGTACATATAACCAGGATATCCGCGTCTTCCCGGAACTTCCTTACGTGCCGCAGATACTTCACGGAGAGCATCAGCGTAGTTTGTAATATCTGTAAGGATAACCAGTACGTGCATTCCTTTTTCAAAAGCAAGATATTCTGCTGCTGTAAGTGCCATTTTAGGGGTAGCAAGTCGCTCGATAGCAGAGTCGTTTGCAAGGTTTACAAAAAGTACAGTTCTGTCGAGAGCGCCTGTGCTCTTGAAGCTCTGAACAAAGTATTCAGACTCTTCAAAGGTGATACCCATTGCAGCAAATACAACGGCAAACTGTTCGTCTTTTCCGCGTACCTTTGCCTGTCTTGCTATCTGTGCAGCAAGCTGGGCGTGCGGAAGTCCGCTTGCCGAGAAAATAGGTAGCTTCTGACCTCTTACAAGTGTATTGAGTCCGTCAATAGCTGATACACCTGTCTGAATGAATTCCTGTGGGTACTGTCTTGCAACAGGATTCATAGGAAGTCCGTTAACGTCCAGACGCATTTCAGGGATTATCTCCGGACCGTCGTCAATAGGTCTGCCGAGACCGTCGAATACACGTCCAAGCATATCCTCAGATACGCCAAGCTCCATCTGATGACCTGAGAAGACAACACTGCTGTCCTGAAGGTTTATACCTGCGGCGTTTTCAAAAAGCTGGACAAGAGCATTCGTGCCGTCTATCTCAAGGACACGGCAGCGTCTTTTCTCGCCGTTTTTCAGTCTGATCTCAGCAAGTTCACCGTAAGTAACGTTTTCAACGTCCTTGACCAGCAGCAGAGGGCCTGCTGCTTCTTCAATAGTTCTGTATTCTCTTGGCATCAGTCTTCCTCCTTAGTGAGCAGCTCATTCAGCTCTGAGGAGATCTCAACACTGAGCTTATCGAATTCTGCATCTGTTTTGTTTTCTTCAACATATTTGAAACGTCCTATCTTCTCACGAACAGCAAGATTAGCTACAGCTTCTACATCTGCGCCTTTTTCGATAGCATCTGCGGCTTCATCATTGAAGTTGAGTATGAGCTTCATCATATAAAGCTGTTTTTTCAGACTTGTATAGGTATCGACTTCATGGAATGCCAGCTGGTGAAGGAAGTCCTCACGGATAGAACGTGCAGTTTCCATTTTCAGTCTGTCTTTAGCGGAAAGAG
>SFFP01000306.1 GCA_004556875.1 Ruminococcus flavefaciens | reverse complement strand
CGAGCTTGCAGCGCTGTCAAAGCAGTTGAAAGATAAGCGTAAAGCCATTATGCCCGAACACAAGGCATATCTTCTCAAACATGACACGGCATTTCGGTACACCCGACAGGTGCGCCAGTACCTTAACGAGCAGTACATGAAGCGTGAGCGTGAGAAAAGCCGTCAGCGTACACAGGCGAAACACAGAAATAAAAATACACTTGAATAAAGAAAGGACGATACTATGAGCAAAATAGGCTATATCCGTGTATCAACAGAAAGACAAGAAACCGCCCGTCAGCAGGAGATCATGTGCGACTATCAGGTTGACCGCATCTTCTCCGAGAAGCTGTCAGGAGCGAACACAAACCGCCCTCAGCTCAGGGCTATGCTTGATTATGTGCGTGAGGGCGATACCCTCTACATTGAGAGTGTTAGCCGTTTAGGACGCTCCACAAAGGACTTGCTGAACATCATCGACACGCTCACCGACAAAGGGGTAACGCTCGTCAGCCACAAGGAGAACATCGACACCGACACACCTACGGGCAAATTTATGCTCACCGTGTTCGCTGCCCTCTCTCAGTTGGAGCGTGAACAGCTCAAACAGCGACAGCGTGAGGGCATCGAGATCGCTAAGGCACAGGGCAAGTACACCGGGCGAAAGCCTATCCCTACCGACTGGACGAGGTTCGGGCAGCTCTATGGGGAATGGAGAGCGAAGCACATCACAGGGCGTGACTTTATGCGGAGAATGGATATGTCAGCAAATACTTTCTACCGCCGTGTGCGTGAGTATGAACTCCGTCACGAAATAACCGAGCCGACCTCAGCTTGACCGTCAGGCGAACGGAAAAACACCACAGCACCGTCCGAGCCTGCGGAGCGGGAAACTAACCGCTGAAAAGAAAAAGCCCTCAGAAACGCTTACAGAGCGTTTCCGAGAGCTTGCGGTTATTTAGTTCCATTAGGGTTTGTGCCTGTTGTGGTATGCTCCACAATTCTGATTATGACTTGTGTGGAACGGAAAACAGGTGCGCCAATAGGCTATGGTTTATGAATTACTATCTCTATCCATACTATACACTATATTTTTTGAAATTCTCAGCCTGTTCCATTACTTTCTCAAATACTTCTTCGTCCCATTCAGGCGGATAGCCGTTTTGGTAAAGAAGCACCGTTAAATCCATATTAAGCAAACTCTTGATTTCGTTGCTTGTAGACCAATTGGCATATTGCAGTCTATCATCAACCAATTCTTTTATCTTCTTTGCGAGTACAAGGCATTTCTCATCTTCATACTTGAATCCATGATCGTCACGAACTTTGACAAGAATATCATAGAAAGCCTTCTCCTCATAGGTAATGCCGAGCTTCTCAAAAGAAGACTTATCCTCCTGCAAATCTTTTATGATTTGTATAAGCTGGTCAGAAAGGTCATTAACAAAATCAGCAACGACTTCACTTGTAAACACGAGCTTATCTCTGCTGTTGTAGGCATCGACTACCTGTTTTAACCGTTCATCAAAAGCAATAGCCTTGACTTTGTTAGTTCTGCCGTATGCTGTTATAGCTTTACGCAATAGCTTTAACAGAGCATTAAACCTTGTTATGGGCATTTTGACCTTTTTCAGTTCATCAAGAAATTCATCGCTGAACAGGTCAACGGACTTATGCTCATCAACAATGTTCTCGACACCCGTACAAGCAATAGCATCACGAACCATATCTTCAACAACACGGTTCATTGTTTCGGCATCAGGAGCATCACCTTTTGTTTGTTTATATATAATAGAGCGTATCGCAAGGTAGAATTGAGCCTTAGCCGTTTCTTCAACAGTAAGCTCACCGGACGGGAAACATATTGTGTAGGCACTTTTTAGACGGCGAGAAAGCCCCATAAATCGTGTTTGCAATTCTTTTCCTGATTGAATGTACTCTGCCGCATTGTTAAGGCAATTCAGCCTTTCCAACGGCTCACCATTGTAGAATTTCTCCGAATTGAAGTTTACAAGCAGATCATCTATCAGTTTTAGGTGATTGCGGAATATGCCAAGTGAGATATTAAGTTCATCAATGGGGCTTTCTTGTGGGCTGCCGTAGCGTTTAACAGCTTCCATCATATCATTTTTGATACCGATATAATCTACCACAAGTCCCTTGTCCTTGCCCTCAAATACACGATTGACACGGGAAATAGTTTGTATCAGCGTATGTTTCTGCAAAGGTTTATCAATGTACATCACAGCAAGTGACGGCACATCAAAGCCAGTAATCCACATATCTACCACGATAGCTATTTTGAAATTGGAATCATTATTCTTGAATTGCTTATCGAGTTTTTTGCGATATTCCTTATTACCGCAAGCATCAAACAAAGCCTTATCATCGTCCTTGCCTTGCGTTGCTACAAGATTAACTTTCGGCAATGGTA
>SFFP01000022.1 GCA_004556875.1 Ruminococcus flavefaciens | reverse complement strand
GGAGCTTTTTGAGTCTTTTCATTGCACGCCCTGCCCGCACTCTTACTGCGGATGAGTTCATACCGACCATTTCTGCTATTTCCTTTGAGTTTCTGTCATAATAGTATTTCTGGATAATAATTATTGAATCGGGAACGCCAAGCTCGGATATCTTTTCAAGCAGCAGCTCAGACATCGCTGAATTTTCGGTATTTTTTTCGATGTCCTCACTGTCAGCTATTACAGCCATTGTCTCTTCATCTGCGGATATGATCCTGCCTGTCTTAGCTGCCAGCCTGCGTTTCATGCTTATTGCCGCATTCCTCGCTACTGCGCCAACATACGACTTCAGCGAACAGCCCTCATCGGGAACGAGCTTCATCATTACAGATGCAAAAACATCTATCACGCACTCCTCTGAATCATCAGCACTACCGAAGCCGTTGATTATTCTGTTTACTATGTAATATACATAACTGTAATATTTATCAAATAACGCTCGCTGTCCCTGCGGCGGCGCTTCGCGCATAAGACATAATATATCATTGTCAGTCATATGCTTCCTCCCTTGTATGTTTTAAGGATCGGGTCTGTCTTCACTTATATAAACGCATCTGCATTTACAAGTGCAACACTGTTTCGGAAAAATTTTTCTGTGTGATTTTTGAAGTTTCAGACCCGCCTTCACTAATAAGAAACGTAACAGCCAGCCAAAGTGTTACATTTCTCTGAAAAAATTTTTTAAGTGCAAGAATTTGAATGATAACCAATATTTTTGATAGTTTTCTTATTATAAATGGTTGCTTTTTTTATGAATTCATGTTATAATAGTTCCAACCGTTTAGCGCATTAGACAAAAATAATCAAGAGAGGTGAATAAAAATAAAAATACTACTTATCGGCGGTACAGGAACTATCAGCATGGCAATAACAAAACTCCTTGCAAAGCAGGGACATGAGGTCATTCTTCTGAACCGCGGCTCACGAAATTTACAGCTCCCCGACGGAGTTAAAACTATTCAGTGTGATATATCAGACGAAGCCGCTTTCCGACTGCGTTATCACAGAGAGCACTCCCCTTTCCAATCCACATTGGCAGTATTCAAGGGATAAGATAGCCTGTGAGGAATTTCTTATGAAGATGTACCGTGAAAACGGTTTCCCTGTGACTATCGTCCGTCCAAGCCATACCTATGATGAAAGGTCTGTGCCGCTTGGTGTTCACGGCGACAAGGGAAGCTGGCAGGTGGTAAAGCGTATCATGGAGGGCAAGCCTGTCATCATACACGGCGACGGCACTTCACTCTGGACTATCACCCACAACAGCGACTTCGCAAAGGCTTACAAAGGTCTTATCGGAAATATCCACGCTATCGGTCAGGCTTTCCATATAACATCCGATGAGAGCGTTACGTGGAATCAGATATACTCCATCATTGCAGATGAGCTTGGTGTTGAGCTTAATGCCTGTCATGTGCCGTCAGACTGGCTCAACGCTGTAGGTCCTTACGATTTTGAGGGAACTCTACTCGGTGACAAGGCTTGTACTGTAATTTTCGACAACTCAAAAATAAAACGCGCTGTTCCCGATTTCAAGGCAGCTGTACGCGCGGATCAAGGTATACGAAGCACTGTGAGATATATCCTTGAGCATAAGGAATGTCAGACAGACGACCCTGATTTTGATAAATGGTGCGATAAGATAGCAGAAACTATGGAAAAGGCAAAAGCCGATTTTCTTCGATGAATAAAGGATAATTTACAGGAGGTCAGTTTATATGGATAATTTTCAGTTCTATAGTCCGACAGAGTTCATCTTCGGAAGAGATACAGAGTCTAAAGCAGGCGAAATTGTAAAGAAATACGGCGGAACTAAGGTGCTCATACACTACGGTTCGGGTTCTGCTGTAAAGTCAGGTCTTATTGACCGCGTCAAGGCTTCTCTTGACGAAAGCGGTATCGCCTATACAGAGCTTGGCGGAGTTAAGCCAAATCCGCGTGATACTCTCATTTATCAGGGCATCGAGCTTTGCCGAAATGAGGGCGTTGACTTCATTCTTTCAGTCGGCGGCGGTTCATGTATCGACTCCTCAAAGGCTATCGCTCTCGGTGTGCCTTATGACGGTGATTTCTGGGACTTCTACGGCACAGGCAAGACAGTGGAAAAGGCTCTGCCTGTAGGTACTGTCCTCACTATTGCGGCGGCAGGAAGTGAAGGCTCGGGTGCTTCTGTAGTAACAAAGGAAGAAGGCTTCTTAAAGCGCGATGTAAGCTCTGACCTGCTCCGTCCGCGATTTTCAATACTCAATCCTGAGCTTACCTGCTCACTGCCTGCATATCAGACAGCCTGCGGTGCTACAGATATCATGGCTCACGTTTTTGAGCGTTACTTCACAAATACACGCGAGGTAGAGATAACAGACCGTCTCTGCGAGGCTGTCCTCCTCACTATGATAAAAGAAACTCCCCGTGTCATCGAACAGCCCGACAACTACGAGGCTCGCGCAAACATAATGTGGGCAGGTACTGTTGCACATAACGACATTGTCGGCGTTGGAAGAAGTCAGGACTGGAACAGCCACGGTATCGAGCATGAGCTTTCTGCTCTGTATGACTGCGCTCACGGTGCAGGTCTTGCAGTTATCATGCCTGCATGGATGGAGTTCGTATACAAGCACGATGTTATGAGATTTGCTCAGATGGCTGTCCGCGTATGGGGCTGTCAGATGAATTTCGAGTTTCCTGACGAGACCGCCCTTGAGGGTATCGCCTGCTTCAGAAGCTTCCTCCACAGCATCGGTATGCCTATCAACTTTGAACAGCTCGGCGCAAGAGAAGAGGATATCCCTAAGCTTGTAAAGAAGTTCGGTATAGGCGACGGAAAGACAGGCGGCTTCGTTCACCTCTCCGCGCAGGACGTTGCAACTATTTACCGCATTGCGGCTAATGCAGGTCTATGATATATGACATAACACGGGAGATGTTCTCTACGCCCACATTTCCGGGTGACCCTATCCCCGAAAAATCGGCGCACACAAGCTTCGACAAGCCTGTACCCGACATCTATCAGGTAACAAAGATAAGCATAACAGGTCACACAGGCACTCATGCGGACGCTCCGAGACATTTTCTTCCCGACGGCAAAGATGTGGCTGATGCAGATATATCGCGCTGTATAGGCAAATGCAGAGTTGCTGAGCACAGCGGCATCGTTACGGCAGATGATGTACACCGTATGATAAAAGACGATACCGACAAACTGCTCATAAAGGGAGATATAACTATAACTCCCGAAAGTGCCGCAGAAATGGTGAAGTGCGGACTACGCGCAGTCGGCGTTGAGGGCATGACTGTCGGCACTGACGGCACTATTGCTCAGGTTCATCGCACACTGCTGGGCGCGGAGATATACATTATGGAAAACCTTGACCTTTCGGCTGTACCCGAGGGAGAATACTTCCTGTCGGCACTTCCGCTGAAAATGGCTGGTATGGACGGTTCACCCATTCGCGCAGTGCTCATCGGCGATGAGCTGTGTCACCTGTAAACAGCGCTAATGAAGCCGCAAAAAGCGGAAATGATTCTCTTCCGAGATGATACGCTGCGACGGCTGAAACGGCTATAATAAGCAGTTTTAAGGCAGTGAGAATACTATTTACCGATCTTTCATAAGCTGTTCCCACCGAAAACAGGGCAATTATCGCTCCGCCGTCAAGACTGTGATACGGCATCATATTGTATACGGCGGCTATAAGGCTGAGATGTGGGAATTTCCCATGACAGCCAAGTAAATTCAAGATCAAAAATACAAAAATATTGGCGGCAGGTCCTGCAAGCAGTACGATAAGTCTGTTTTTCGCAGTGGCTATGCCGCCTTTTCTTGTGTCAATAACAGCACCTGCGCCGCTGATATCCACCGAGGATATCCTGCCGCCTGTAAGCTTTAGTGCGGCTAAATGTCCTGCCTCGTGCAGCAGACAGACTCCGTAAAAGCTTAGTATAAGACTGCTGCTTCGCATAAGAAAAATAAGGGCGTTGAACACAAAAAAGGAAAAATGTATCCGCACAGCCGCTCCGCCTATCCTAACGCTTATCAAGAAGCCTCTCCAGAAGTTCTATGGGATTTTCCAAAACAAAGTCTTTGTCTGTTATAAGCGCTGTAAGCTTGTGATACACCTCACCTGTGACCTCAGGATAGAATATCCTGCCAAATATGAACAATGCCGCTATGAATATACAAAGCACAGCCTGTGCAGCGATTATGTCGTCCGCCTTGTTTTTCCGCCTGCGCTCATATGTATCAATAAGCTCCTCTGTAGTTCCCTGTTCTTCTGTCTCCATATTATCACCTCTCTGAAAAATATGCTGAAAATTTGAAAAAAATGCAGGATAATCCATGTTTTTTTCAGCATTAAAAGTATAAAATAGTATTGCGGATAACTCCGCAACTAAATCAGAGGTAAAAAATATGAAAATAAACATTCCTGCTGCACTGCTGACCTCTGCGGTCATGCCTTGCACAGCTGTTGTTGCTGCCGATACTACTAAGATAGGATACGGTCAGGGAACGGCTGTAGACGCGAAAAACCGCCCTGTTGACGCAGTACAGTTCAACAGCCGATTTGGCGACCTTGATGCCTTCGCCCTGTCGGAGGACGAAAAAAGAATAATCATCACCTTTGATCAGGGCTATGAAAACGGCTATACCGCAAAGATACTCGACACTCTAAGGGAAAAGGACGTTCAGGCGATATTCTTCCTGACAGGTTCTTATGCAAAAACGGAAAGCGCTCTTGTTAAGCGCATGATAGACGAGGGACATATCCTCGGCAATCACGGCATGACTCACGCAAGTCTGCCTACTCTTTCCGATGAGAACGCAAAGGAAGAGATAATGTCGCTCCACAACTATGTAATGGACAATTACGGCTATGAGATGCAGTTCTTTCGCTGCCCCTGCGGCGAATATTCTGAACACGCCCTTGAAATGGCAAAGGAATGCGGCTATAATACTCTTTTTTGGAGCAGTGCCTATGTGGACTGGAACACCGACTCTCAGCCTGACCCGACTCAGGGTCTGAAAAAGCTGACTGATGCCGCTCACGGCGGTGAAATACTCCTTCTCCACTCAGTATCTGCCACAAATGCAGAAATACTCGGTGACCTTATCGACAATTTCCGCGCCAAAGGGTACACTGTATAAAAAACGCATAGTCATCATGTTTTTGAGGGAGCACCTAAAAAGGTACTCCCTCAAACTTTTATTCAAACTTTCAGTTTTTATGCCAGTCTGCCCTTGATGACAAGAGTGCTTACACCTGCCTGTGTTATCCACTCACCTGTAGTTTCGTCCTGAGTGAACTGTGCGGCAGGTACAGTCACCTCACCGTCAAGGCTTGTGAACACGCCTGTGTCGGGGTCATAGGCATAATTAGTACCCGATGTCCATGCTGTACCGTTGAACTCTGCTGTGAGTCCGCTGAGTGCAGGTGTGAAGGTATCGCTGAAAATCACATTATCAGCGGCTTCTGCGGCGGTAGTACCGAAATTCTGGATAACAAAGGTGTAGGTCACCTCGCCGTTTTCCTCAACAGCCGCAGGACTGAGTGACTTGCTTATTGCAAGGTCGATGCCCTCTGTGTAGGCAATAGACTCGGAAGCGGTCACAGGTTCAAATCCTGTACCGCTGACTGTTGCTGTATTCACTATCTCGCCGTCTGCACCAAGCGGAGCAAAAACATTTGCTTCGGCAGAGTAAATAAGCATAGCATTGCCGCCTGCAGGTACGTTTATACCTGTAACAGTAAGCGGCGAAAGAGATGCCACTGCAGGTGAAGCCTGCTGAACACCGTTTACATAATAGTTGAGCGAACCTTCTCTATAAGTCAGCGGAACAGCAGTGCCCCCTGCTTCTCCGAAGGTATACTCACCTAAATTATCCGTAACTGTAAGGTCGTTGTAACAGCTTGAACCTGTATTGACTATACTGATAATGAAAACGTTCTCGCTGTCGGGTGAATAGGTGTCAGATACAGCATTCTTAGAAACCGAAAGAACTTCAAGTATCTCGCCTGCTGTTATATTTGAACTCGCAACTGTTCCGTTATAGGAAAGAGTCGCCTGATTATAGAATGTTGCCATAATAATTCCTCCATATGGCGTTTTGCCGCCGTATTAAGGGAGGGAGCGTCCCTCCCTCAGTTATATTATATGACACTCAAACCATATCTGTGCATAAAAAAGCCTGAGAACGCATATATGCTCTCAGGCTTTCAATATTACTTTAAATACTCCTTATAGAAGCTCTCAATCTTATCGAACGGGATAATATCCTTGCGGTCGTAAAGGTCTGTATGAACAGCATCCGGGATAATCATAAGCTCCTTATTGTCACCTTTCAGCTTTGCAAAAGCGTCCTTGCTGAAATAGCATGAATGAGCCTTTTCACCGTGAATAACAAGAACAGCACTGCGTATCTCGTCGCTGTAGGCAAGTATAGGCATATTGATGAATGAAAGCGATGATGTCATATTCCAGCCGCCGTTTGAATTGAGTGAACGCTTGTGATATCCGCGCTCAGTCTTATAGTAATCATAGTAATCCTTTACAAATAAAGGCGCATTATCGGGGAGAGGGTCAACAACTCCGCCGCCCAGCTTATATTCGCCGTTTTTGTAATCCTCGGTACGCTGAGCATTGAGAGCCTTTTTCATCTCGTATCTTGCGTCTGCGCTGTCAGCCTCGTCAAAATATCCCTTTGCACTGACTCTTGTCATATCATACATTGTCGAAGCTACCGTAGCTTTTATTCTTGTGTCCATAGCAGCTGCATTGATAGACATTCCGCCCCAGCCGCAGATACCAAGTATGCCTATGCGCTCAGGGTCAACGCTGTCAAGAGTCGAAAGGAAATCAACTGCCGCAGAGAAATCCTCGGTATTTATATCAGGTGAAGCAACATATCTTGGCTGACCGCCGCTCTCACCTGTAAAAGACGGGTCAAAGGCAATAGTCAGAAAACCACGCTCTGCAAGCTCCTGTGCGTACAAACCTGAACTCTGTTCCTTGACTGCGCCGAAAGGACCGCATACTGCTACAGCAGACAGCTTGTCCGAAGCATTCTTCGGCTCATAGAGATCAGCAGCAAGAGTGATACCGTATCTATTGTGGAAAGTAACTTTTCTGTGGTTTACCTTGTCGCTCTTAGGAAAAGTTTTGTCCCATTCGTCTGTGAGTGTGAGTTTTTCGTTTAACATAATCTTGCCCTCCGTTACTTTTATTGTGCACCTTTGTGCTTCTGTAATAAAAGTATAACTCAGTATATGCAAAAAGTAAAATACCTGTTTTGTATGACCTTGTATTACTAAAAGGCATAATGAGCAAACAAAAAATGCGCTGTATCTACAGCGCATCTCATCATATCGAAACATATTCGGGGTCGGTATTCAGCGGTTTCAGGTATTCGTCTATCCGCTCACGGGAAATATTATCACCTATAACTATGAGCACAGGCTGCCCCTCAGCCACAGATGCAGTCTCAGTCTTTTCACGGGTAGCATTTACCTTGAGCCAGCTGCCGTTTTCAATGGGAAGTGAGCCTTTTATCCTGAATATCCTGCCGCAGCTTTCATCGTTCATAATCCTGTCTATAAGGGGCGCTATCTCATTCTGAGGTATATTTACGTGCATGAAGTAGTGCACTCCGCTCTGTATATCCTCGGGACTGTATTTTTTTACATAGCTCGAACCGCGGTAGCCTGCGTTTCTGAAAAGCTTATAGTCCTCCTCATCAAAGCAGTCCCAATCCTTTGCAGCTATATCGCGCAAAGCAAGTCTGCGGTCACAGCGTATATCTTCAAGAGCGCGGTTAACGTGAGCAAGTATACGCTCAGCCGTCTGCTCATGAGTCTCACCCTGTATATTTCCAAGCTTGCTTAGTATAAGCTTTCCGCAGCAGGCAGCCTCAGAGCCAAGAAGATACTCCATCTGCTCGGAAAGCTCGTCCTCCATCTCTGCATCTGCAATAGTCAGTACACTGCCTATCTCAAACCACCTGTCAAGCGGAGAATCATGCAGTATATCAAAGAATTCGTCCATATCGAATATACCCGAAGGCTCGACGAGTACGCGGTCAAAATGCTGCATACCGAGAGAAATCAGCTGTGTCTTGAAGCGCCTTCTGTGACAGTCAGCATCACAGCCGCCTGCCACCATTTCAAGACGGCAGTGTTCACCTTTCAGCTCCTGCAATATCATCATATCAATGTTTACAGCGCCGAAGTCATTTTCAAGTATGGCGATATTCTCGCCGCGGTCTATAAAATGTCGGGCGTATTTCAGCAGGAATGTAGTCTTTCCCGAACCGAGTATCCCCGTAATAAGGTCAATTTTTGTCATGTGAGCCGCCTCCTTGCATTTCAAGTATAGCACATCGGCTCACTCAAGTCAACGGCTGTTAACTTTGAATAATAAGGGATATCAGCCTCTTACCGCTTCTGCAAAAGCCTTCATTTTATTATAGTCCTTGAAGCCGCCCGCTTCAAGGCATGAGCTTGCGTCCACAGCATACGGGTGAAGCATATTTATAGCATCTGCGGCATTTTCGGCAGTAAGACCGCCTGCAAGGAAGTATTCACGCTTTATGCTTCCTATAAGTGACCAGTCAAAGGTCTCGCCCGAGCCTTGTCCCGAATCCAGCAAAACATAATCCGCACAGCTGTTTTCAGCGGCTCTGATATCAGCCGGCGAAGTTACTCTGAACGCACGTATAACGCATATCCCCAGCTTTTCCAGTTCTTTAACGTAATCCTCGTCCTCTTCTCCGTGAAGCTGTACTGCTCTCACCGCGCCGCTTTTTACTGTATCTATGACGCACTCAATGGGAGAATTCACGAATACTCCCACAGGAATGATATCACCGTTCAGCTTTTTCGTAAGCTCTGCGGCTTTTTCGGGCTGTACATACCTCTTGCTTGACTCAGCAAATACATATCCGATATACTCAGGCTTTATCCTGTTTACAAAGTCTATGTCCTCTTCTCTGCGTAGTCCGCACATCTTTATCTTAGTCATATTATCCTTTCAGCTCTGCAAGCTTCGCTTTCTTGTCAGACGCTCTCATCAGTGTCTCGCCTATGAGCACTGCGTTAACTCCTGCTTCTCGCAGAAGTCTTATATCCTCTGCACTCTGAACGCCGCTTTCTGATACGAAGCTCACATCTGAGGGAGCTAGCTCCCTCAGACGGCGGCTGTTGCCTGTATCCACCGAGAAATCTTTGAGATTTCGATTATTCACACCTATGATACGCGCTCCACAGGCAACAGCCGCGCGAAGCTCCGCTTCGTCGTGAGCTTCGACAAGTGCGGACATTCCCAGCTCGTCACATATGCCGATATATTTCTTTATCTGTTCGGCAGTTAGTATTGAACAGATGAGCAGTACAGCCTTTGCACCCAGAAGCTTTGCTTCGTATATCATATATTCATCTACCGTGAAGTCCTTGCGTATACAAGGTATGCTTACATTTTCAGCTATCTCACGGAGATATTCGTCACTTCCGAGAAACCATTTCGGTTCAGTAAGAACAGATATGCAGTCAGCTCCTGCGGCTTCATAGTCCTTAGCGATATCAAGATAAGGAAAAACCTCTGCTATAACGCCGTTTGACGGCGAAGCCTTTTTGCACTCACAGATAAATGCGATGTCGTCCTTTTTAAGTGCCTTTTCAAATTCAAATCCGCCCTTAGGAAGCTCCAGCGCTCTGCGTCTTGCTTCTTCAAGGGAAAGCACTTTTTTTGCCGCTTCAACACGCTCTTTTGCGTGTTCAGCAAGTTTATCAAGTATAGTCATCTCACACCTCAGCTGTTTGACTGTTCAACAAATTTATCAAGTTTCGCAAGTGCTGCACCGCTGTCGATAAGTTCAGCAGCCTTTGCAATACCCTTCTCCATAGACTCAGCCTTGCCGCCTATGTATATTGCCGCACCTGCATTGAGAAGAACAGCATTTCTCTTGTGTCCCTTTATCTCGCCTGCAAGAATACCGCGTGTAATAGCCGCATTCTCCTCAGGCGTACCGCCCTTGAGGTCATCCTTTGTACAGCGCTCAAAGCCAAACTGCTCAGGAGTGATCTCATAATTCTTCATCCAGCCGTCCTTGTATTCGCAAACAGCCGTCGGAGCACTCAATGATATCTCGTCGAGCTTATCTGTTCCGAAAACTACCATGCCGCTCTTTGAGCCCAGCTTCATAAGCACCTCTGCCACAGGTTCAAGAAGAACGCTGTCGTATACTCCGAGAAGATGATGCTTAGGGCAGGCAGGATTAGTCAGCGGTCCGAGGATATTGAAAACAGTGCGGAAGCCGAGCTCCTTTCGGATAGGTCCTACATACTTCATAGATGTGTGATACTTCTGCGCGAAGAAGAAGCAGAAACCAACATCATTCAGAAGCTGTCTGCACTTCTCTGGTTCAAGGCTGATATTTGCTCCCAGTGCTTCGAGACAATCCGCAGTTCCCGAAAGTGATGAAGCAGCGCGGTTGCCGTGCTTTGACACCTTTATATCCGCCGCTGCAATGACAAATGCGGAAGTAGTCGAGATGTTGAAGCTGTGAGCATTGTCACCGCCTGTTCCAACGATCTCCATAAGATCCATATCATTCTCAAATTTGATAGCTGCATCACGCATTGCTGCTGCACAGCCTGTTATTTCGTCGATAGTTTCTGCCTTAGTGCTTTTTGTCGAAAGAGCCGAGAGAAACGCCGCATTCTGGGTGGGAGTAGTCTCTCCTGCCATTATTTCTGAAATTACCTTGTATGCCTCATCATATGTCAGGTCCTGCTTGTCAACGATCTTTACGATTGCCTCTTTGATCATGATAAAAACCTCCATTTACAGCCATTCACCGAATAATGGCTTATGTATTATGCTTTTAAAACAGCTTCTTTCATTTCTTTTACGTATTCACCAACGTAAGGTGCAGCGTCTTTTCCGTATTTTTCAAGTATGCGGATAATTGCCGAACCTACGATAGCTCCGTCTGATGCAGCCGCCATTTTCTGCGCCTGCTCAGGCTTTGATATACCAAAGCCGACTGCACACGGTACTTTTGTGTTTTCACGTATTACCTTAACTATATCGTCAATATTTGTGGATATCTCGCTTCTCACACCTGTAACGCCGAGACTTGAAACGATGTAGATAAATCCCTCTGCTTCCTTTGCGATCATAGCGATACGATTCTCAGATGTAGGAGCTATCAGCGATATGAGATCAACTCCGTACTGCTTTGCAACTGCGGAAAATTCGTCTTTTTCCTCAAAAGGAAGATCGGGAAGAATTATTCCGTCAACTCCGCATTCACAGCATCTTGCCATAAATCTCTCTGCATCATATGAGAATACAACGTTTGCATATGTCATGAAAACAAATGGTATTTTAACATCTTTTCTGAGTTCCTTAACAAGCTCAAAAACCTTGTCTGTAGTAACTCCGCCTGCAAGTGCGCGGATATTTGCGCCCTGTATCACAGGACCTTCTGCTGTAGGGTCTGAGAAAGGTATTCCAAGCTCGATAAGGTCTGCACCGTTCTCTGCTGCCGCACGAACTACCTTTGCAGTAGTTTCAAGGTCGGGATCGCCGCAGGTTATAAACGGTATGAAAGCCTTTCCGTCTGCAAATGCTGATCTGATATTACTCATAGATATCCTCCCCTCTGTAACGCGCAATAGCCGCGCAGTCCTTGTCACCGCGTCCCGAAACTGTTACAATGATTATCTTGTCCTTGTCCATTGTCGGAGCAAGCTTCATAGCGTATGCAATAGCGTGTGCAGACTCGATAGCAGGTATAATTCCCTCTATACGTGAGAGGTACTCGAAAGCATTTACAGCTTCGTCATCTGTTATCGGCACATATTCAGCTCTTCCGATATCATGGAGATGTGCGTGCTCAGGACCTACACCGGGATAGTCAAGACCTGCGGAAATAGAGTATACAGGAGCTATCTGACCGTACTCGTCCTGACAGAAATAAGACTTCATGCCATGGAAGATACCTATTCTTCCTGTGTTTACTGTTGCGGCAGTCTCGAACGTGTCGATACCTCTGCCTGCGGCTTCACAGCCGATAAGACGCACTCCCTCATCGGGAATGAAGTGATAGAAGCTTCCGATAGCGTTTGAGCCGCCGCCTAC
The DNA here is from genome assembly GCA_004556875.1 of Ruminococcus flavefaciens. Taxonomy (GTDB): domain Bacteria; phylum Bacillota; class Clostridia; order Oscillospirales; family Ruminococcaceae; genus Ruminococcus; species Ruminococcus flavefaciens_S. The sequence continues at coordinate 3,254 of SFFP01000022.1, read as the reverse complement.
ACAAGCGATTACTGCATCGGGAAGTCTGCCCTCTGCTTCAAGAATCTGCGCCCTTGACTCACGGGAGATAACTGCCTGAAAATCGCGTACTATTGTCGGGAACGGATGCGGTCCCATAACAGAGCCGAGGCAATAATGTGTATCGGAGATACGTGAGGTCCATTCGCGCATAGCCTCCGAAACAGCGTCCTTGAGTGTAGCTGTACCGCTTGTTACAGGGATAACGTCAGCGCCGAGGAGCTTCATGCGGTAAACGTTCAGCGCCTGTCGCTTTGTGTCCTCCTCGCCCATGAAAACCACGCACTCCATATCAAGGAGAGCGGCGGCAGTAGCAGTAGCAACGCCGTGCTGACCTGCACCTGTCTCAGCGATGAGCCTTGTCTTGCCCATTTTCTTTGCAAGGAGAGCCTGACCGAGAACGTTGTTTATCTTGTGTGAGCCTGTGTGGTTAAGGTCCTCGCGTTTGAGATATATCTTAGCACCGCCAAGCTCTCTTGTGAGCTTATCTGCGCGGTAAAGCAGAGAAGGTCTGCCTGCGTAGTTGTTGAGGAGCTCAGTAAGCTCACGGTTGAATTCGGGGTCATTCTTATAGTGCTCGTAAGCCTGTTCAAGCTCAATGACCGCATTCATCAGCGTTTCGGGGATGTACTGACCGCCGTGAACGCCAAATCGTCCTTTTGACTGTGACATAATATCTTTCCTTTCCGATTATTATTTATTTTTATGAAAAACATCAAGCTCAATTTCCATAGTCTCAAAGCTCAATAAAGTTTTTAAGCATGATATGTCCATCGGGAGTCATTATTGACTCAGGGTGGAACTGAACACCGTATATTGGATATTCCTTATGCTGAACCGCCATGACCTCGCCGTCATCGGCAAGTGCTGTAACTTCAAGGCAATCGGGCAGTGTAGCCGAGTCTGCCGCAAGTGAGTGATATCTCGCCACGGGAGCCCCCTCGTCTATTCCCTTGAATAAGGGACTGTCGTTCATGAAGCTGATAACGGACTGCTTGCCGTGCATGAGTTCCTTTGCGTAGGTGACTGTTGCACCGTAAGCGGCACATATAGCCTGATGACCGAGACAAACGCCAAGTGTAGGTATCTTTTTGCACACCGTCTTAGCCGCCTCGATGATAATTCCTGCGTCCTCAGGTCTTCCCGGTCCGGGGGAAAGGATTATCCTGTCAGGATTTAGTTTTTCTATCTGCTTAATAGTCATTTCGTCATTGCGAATTACCTTTATATCAGACTCGATAGCCCCTATCATCTGGTAGAGATTATAGGAAAAGCTGTCGTAATTATCAATGAGAAGTATCATGCGTCTGCCTCCTCTGCAAGTTTAAGTGCGTTTACTACAGCCGCCGCTTTGTTTATGCACTCCTGATATTCCTTTTCGGGAACTGAGTCTGCAACTATTCCTGCGCCGCTTCTTACGAAGACCTTGCCGTTTTTCTTGTAGGCAATTCGGATAGCTATGCAGGTATCAAGATTTCCTGTAAAGTCGATGTATCCTATCGCACCGCCGTAAATTCCGCGCTTGTTATTTTCAAGCTCTGCAATGAGCTGGCAGGCACGTATCTTAGGTGCACCCGAAAGTGTACCTGCCGGGAGAACCGCACTTACTGCGTCAATACCGTCAAATTCTTCCCTTATCACTCCGCGTACTGTCGAGCCGATGTGCATTACGTGTGAGTATCTCTCAATGCTGTGAAGCTTTTCAACCTCAACACTTCCGAACCTGCTTATCTTGCCAAGATCATTTCTTCCCAGATCAACAAGCATATTGTGCTCGGCAAGCTCCTTTTCATCACGGAGAAGTCCTTCTTCAAGCTCCTTGTCCTCCTTTTCGGTCTTTCCTCTCGGACGAGTTCCTGCAAGCGGAAATGTGTGAAGCACTCCGTCCTCAAGCTTTACAAGAGTCTCAGGTGAAGCACCTGCTATCTCAACATCTGTTCCCGAAAAATAGAACATATAAGGCGACGGATTGATAGTTCTGAGAACACGGTAGGTATTCAGCAGACTTCCCTCAAATCCTGCGCTTAAACGGTTTGAAAGGACTATCTGGAAGATATCTCCCTCGCGGATATGATGCTTAGCCTTTTCCACCATTTCGCAGTATTCTTCCTTGCTGAAAAGTGAAGTAACCTCAGTGGTAAGGTGTCCTGCAGGTTCTTTTTTTCGCTCACCGTTTCTCAGAAGGTCTGCCAACTGCTGTAATTCCAGCTTTGCCTTGTTGTAGCCTGCTTCGCCCTCTTCAAGCTTCATATTGGCAATGAGAATGAGCTTCTGGCGGAAGTTGTCAAAGGCAATGACCTTGTCAAAAAGCATCAGGTCAACGTCCTTGAAGTTCTCGGTATCATTGGTCTTGATACGGAGCGATTTCTCGGTATACGCGAGGAAATCGTATGAAAAGTATCCAACAAATCCGCCTGTAAATGTTGGCAGATAGTCGAATTTAGGGCTTCTGTATTTTGAAAGTATCTGTCTTATCTGTACTGAAGGATCATCTGATGTCATTTTTACGTCGCCAATTGTAAGCTCGTTTCCGCAGGCAGTTATCTGCGTCTTAGGGTCAAAACCGAGGAAAGTGTATCTTCCCCACTTTTCCTTTTCGGCAACTGATTCAAGCATATAGCAGTGTGTGGAAACGTTTTTCAGTGTCATTATTGCTTCGATAGGAGTGCAGATATCTGACATTATCTCACAGCTTACAGGAAGAATGTCGTATTTGCCGCTCTTTGCTATCTCTTTTACTGTACTGAATTCTGGTAAAAACTTCATAAAAGCACCTCCGCTGACCTGTCAGGAAAAATAAAAAAGTCCTTGACAGATCGAATTGATCTGTCAAGGACGAATATACTTATCCGCGGTACCACCTTGATTCACGGCTCAGCCGTGCACTTAACAGGATACTATCATATCCCTGATGATTAACGCACATCCTAACGTTGCAGAATACTCTGAATACACAAAACTATAAATAATTTTGCCGCACCCATTTGACTGCACCCTCAGCGGTCCATTTGCTGACCTGTTTTTCGCCCCATTCTCAGCAACAGAGGCTCTCTGTACAAGCATAACCAGCTTTATCTCCGCGTCATCGGTTTTGTTGTGATTATTATATCACCGTATTTCATTATTGTCAATAGCGTTACAATAATTTTTTATTTTTAATTAAAATCATATAATTATTCCGCTGAAGTGATCTATCTCATGCTGGATTATCTCCGCCTCAAAATCGCGGAAGATAC
>SFFP01000305.1 GCA_004556875.1 Ruminococcus flavefaciens | reverse complement strand
GTAGGCTGGAAAGAGGACTTTAATCTCAGCTTTATGGATAAGACTTCGGGTCAGCACGAGGCGATATGCTATCTGAACAAAGCTTTCGCTGACGACAATTCCGTTATACGTTTGGGCGGACATTCAAAGGGCGGAAATTTTGCAATTTACAGCTCTTTGTTCTGTGATGAAGCCATTCGCAGCAGAATTGCAAATATTTATTCCTATGACGGTCCGGGCTTCAGAGATGAGGTTATAGAGTCCGATGTCTATAAGAGTATGCTGCCTAAGATAAAATGCTTTATCCCACAGGTCTCAATCGTTGGAATGCTGCTGGGAAGCGGTTCTGAGCCTAAGATAGTGAAGAACTCCGCCATAGGCATCAAGCAGCATTTTTCCTATAACTGGGAGCTGAAACGCAACCGCTTCATTCTTGTGGATAAGCTGAAAAAATCGGGAGATGTTATAAATAAGGCAATATCAGGTATGCTTGACGACTTCAGCGACACCGAGCGCGAGATATTTACAGAGTCGCTGTTTGAGATATTACAAGCTCCTGATAAAGAGACGCTGAAAGAGCTTAATAAGCTTAGGTTCTATCCGTCAATAATCAAGGCCATATCAAAACTCAGACCCGAACAGCAGGCGGTAATGAAGGAAGCTTTCCGAAAAATAGCTCAGAACGGAAAAGGTGCATTCTTTAAAAAACAAATAAGTCCCGAAGATTAACTTCGGGACTTATGATTTATACCGCAATGAAAATGCCATAGCAATCACTTTTAAGAGAATGCTATGGCATAAATTTCTATCTAATAATGTCTTTATCAGACACCATACTTAGCTGTAGCAACAGGAACGCCAGGGCCCATTGTTGAAGTAACAGTGCAGCTCTTGAGGTAGGTACCCTTTGCAGCAGCCGGCTTAGCCTTAACGATAGCTTCCATAAGTGTAGAGAAGTTTTCTTCCAGCTTCTGAGCACCGAATGAAGCCTTGCCGATTGGGCAGTGGATGATATTTGTCTTATCGAGACGATACTCGATCTTACCAGCCTTAGCCTCTGTTACAGCCTTAGCAACATCAGGAGTTACTGTACCAGCCTTTGGGTTTGGCATAAGTCCACGAGGTCCGAGAACCTTACCAAGACGACCAACAAGACCCATCATGTCAGGTGAAGCAACAACAACGTCGAAGTCCATCCAGTTTTCCTTCATGATCTTGTCAACGAGGTCCTGACCGCCAACAAACTCAGCGCCTGCAGACTGTGCAGCCTCATACTTGTCTTCCTTACAGAATACGCATACACGAACTGTCTTACCTGTTCCGTTAGGGAGAACAACAGCGCCTCTAACCTGCTGGTCAGCGTGTCTTGAGTCAACACCAAGACGGATGTGTGCCTCTATAGTTTCATCAAACTTAGCCTTTGCATTCTTGCAAACTAAGTCAAGAGCCTCTGCGGACTCATACTGCTTTGCATAATCAACAGCCTTTGCGCTGTCAACATATTTCTTGCCGTGTTTCATTATATTTCCTCCTATTTAAGTGGTAATACCGAGAAGCTTATAGCTTACCCGATTAGCGGAATTTTCCTCCCACCAATAGAACTCTGAACGGGAAAATACTCCCACTTCATCATTCAAAAAATTGATTAGTCAACAACTACAACGCCCATTGAACGAGCTGTACCAGCGATCATGCTCATAGCTGCTTCGAGTGAACCTGCATTGAGGTCAGCCATCTTTGTCTCAGCTATCTTCTGAACCTGTTCCTTTGTGATGTTAGCAACCTTTGTCTTATTAGGTACACCAGAACCGCTGTTGATATTGCAAGCCTTCTTGATGAGGACTGCAGCGGGTGGAGTCTTTGTGATGAACGAGAATGAACGATCTGCGTAAACAGTGATAACAACTGGAATGATCATTCCGATGTCGTTCTTTGTTCTCTCGTTGAATTCCTTTGTGAATGCCATGATATTAACACCGTGCTGACCGAGTGCCGGACCAACAGGTGGTGCAGGAGTAGCCTTTCCTGCTGCGATCTGAAGCTTAATGTAGCCAACTACTTTCTGTGCCATGTGTTCGCACCTCCATAAATGTGGTAAATGGCGAGGCAAGAATTATTTTACCTCTCCCACTGAAACCCATACCCTCGGGTTTCTTTTTTGACCTGAATTAGTCCTCCACTAAAACTACCTGATTGATCGGAAGAGTAGTGGGGGTTTCACGACCGAACATAGATACAAGCAGATCTACTGAGCGGTCTTCGAGATTGATGTTCTGAACAACGCCGATAAATCCGTCCATAGCAGTACCTGAGATACGAACGCTGTCGCCGACCTTGAAGTTTACTGTAACAGATGAAACTTCGAGTCCGAAGAGCTTCTGAACTTCCTCTTCTGAAAGGGGAGTAGGCTCTGATGCAGGTCCGACGAAGCCTGTA
>SFFP01000304.1 GCA_004556875.1 Ruminococcus flavefaciens | reverse complement strand
TTCACCCTTCAGGGAGAATACTTCCAGAGCAAAGTAAAGGGTATAACACTTGCCTATAAGGAAGCCTATGACAAGAAGGATACGACTAAGTGTGCAGAACTTTCCGCAGAGTACGAGAAGTATTATCGCCTGAGTAGATATGTAGGCTTAGACCCAGTAGTGACTAAGCTAGATGGAGCTCCCCCTACAAAATATGCCGTGAATAATGCTACATTCAAGTCACCCGTCCCAGGTGGCATTGTTCAGGTAGCAAAAAACAGCGAGAAGGCTATTCTCGCCCAGAACCAAAATCTGACCTTCTTAACTATAGGACAACAGGTTAAACCACTATGCAATTCTCGTGAGACATCATTCTGGGGTACTTATTTCTATAATATGGGTATGTCTAGGTCAGCCTTGTTCGGTAATACAGAGTATCACGGTAACGTAGATGGTTCCCAGTATATAACTGACTCACCTAGATACAAAGCATCTGGAAAGACAGAAGTTTATTCGGGCTATTTCGTTAAAGGTACCATAGATAATGAAGGCAATCTTACTAATGATGTAGCTTTTAAGTCTTATCTGACACTTAATGACAATGACTACTTTTCGGCTAACCCTGTTTACTGTAAAGGTGGTTTAGGCATAACAGATAAGAATGAATTAACAAGGGTATTCGGTACACCTGATGCTCCTAGAGAGGAGATAGGTTTCTTAGGCTATATAAATCACATAATTAAAATTCTTGAGGCTAACGGAGTACAGTCCGCCAAGAGTAAGATGCTCATAAACCTTGGTAGAGGTTATGAGATAGCCGAGGCTACATTAAGACATACAGGTATAATGGACGCTCTAGGCTATAGCACAGTAGAAGATTGGTTATACGATATATCTCCAGAGTCCCTACCTAGTCCGCAAGCTCTGTTAAAGGCTGTTGATGAGCCAGATGCCTCACTATTCACGCTAGTTCAGAAGACTAATGAGCGAGAGCCTATGTCTATGCCTCTAGGTGAAGGCGGTGAAGAAGCATTTTTTACTGACCCAGAGGATAATTCAGCAGGGCAGAACGTTCCGCCTCAACCTATACAAGAGGGTCAGCCTATGCAAGAGGGTCAACCCAACGCAGGCAATAACCCATCTGATGCAGAAGCGGGTAATCAGGCTAATGCTGATGAAGAGGCTAGACAAAGAGCGGCAGAGGAAGAGGCACGGCGTAGGGCACAGGCTGAGGAAGAGGCTAGACGTAGAGCGGCTAATCAGAATACTCCTGTTCCCGTAGAAGGCGGTAAGGAGACCACAGAAACTCCTTATGGACGACAGAACGCTAGTGACTCAACCCAGAGTGCTACGGCTTATAAGCTAGATGACGCTTACCAAGCACAGATGGATATGGGTACTCCGTCAGATAACCCGTTTGTAGTTTATAAAGGCAAAGGTAAACATTTAAGGGAGGCTATCAGCAATATGCTGGTTAAGCACCTACGTAGAATGGCAGGTGGCTCAGATAAGGGTAGTCTTGACGCTATAACCTCTTTTGTAGAGGAAGATGGACGTATCATAGTCAACAATATGCCTTTTGTACCCACACTTGACCCTAGCTTACTTTACTGTGTGCCAACTATAATGAAGAAGGATATCGCACAGGGCAGATGGGCGGCTTTCCTAAACCTTAATGTTCTTACCAAGATGAAGAACTTGCGGTCAGTGAGTATCAAAGACCCAGATATAGCAGATTGTGTATGGGAAGACCTGGGTATTCCAACCTATAACACGGATAAGCTACGCAAGAAGCTTAAAAAGTGCCGAGAGTTTATAATTGGCGGCATAGATATCTTGAAAGAGGACGAAGGCAATACTAGTAATAAAAAAGAGCCTTCTGAAAATGTCAAGAAGGTAATGGATAAATCCAAGATGAGTAATTTTGCCAACGCATTAGGAGCAGCTTTAGGCGTAGAAGGTTGTTCATCGGATAACCACCCTGTACTTTCCGCTCTAGGTAAATCAAAGGGTATGCGAGCAATGAAATTCGGTGCCCTAATTGGTACAGCTACTTGGGTAGGCAGTCTGTTATTCGCCGCAGCTAACCCGTTCCTTATTATAGGCGGCTTGTTCACAGCAGGAGCGTATATAAAGAACTGTAAAGACGAAGCAAAGAAGCAGTCTAAATAAAAGTGTTCTATATCCCGTCAAAAAATTGCTATAAGATATATTATCTTGAGCCAATTTTCTTGGCGGGATATTTACTTGAAAGGTGAGGTGATACTAGATGTCACATAGGCGTGTTAAGCTGACCCTAGATTGTGATGGTGTTCTGACGGATATTTGGACTCCGACACAGAGGGTATTGGGTACTTATACAGATGATGAGCTCGCCCCTTATGTGAATAACTATAATCTGCTAGATAACCTAAGACTCTTTTCAAGGCAGTTTGATTTCTGGCGA
>SFFP01000303.1 GCA_004556875.1 Ruminococcus flavefaciens | reverse complement strand
GAAGGAATAATCGACTATATATTCTCCCATGACGCGGAATATGCAGAGCTTCGCAAAAATGCGGAAGCTTATGTTGAAAAGAACTACCGCTGGGAAGTAATAATGCGTAATTTCAGCGATCTTATCAATAAAATCTGCGAGGAGTGAACGTAAAAAATGGAATTTACTGCGGTCTGCTTTTTGGGAGTGATATTCTCCGTACTGAGCTCTTTGATTTGGTTCAGAAAGAAGAATTTCATAGAGGGCGTGGTAATGGGTATCGTCATGTGGTTCTTTGCGCATATATTTGCGAGCATGGGACTCTTTGTGTTAGATAAATATACCATTTACCGTGCAGGTATCGGAGCGGCAGCTATAAGCGGTGCGGTAATGCTCACTGTGCTTTTCCTGCGCAGGAGCAAGCCCTTCAGATGGCGGCATATCTTCAAAAATGACTTTTCACTGAAGGATATGCTGATACCTGTAATAGTATGTATACTTGCTGTGCCGATCGTTTCTCAGAAAAACGACTTTTTCGGCATGGGACAGGATCAGGGCGTATACCAGACACAGGCTATACTCTTTATGAACGGCGATACCAAGCGACAGAAGGATTTTTCCGAGTATCATGAGCTTGGCGACGACGAAGAGCGCGATCATTTCCTGTTCGGTGCAAGGAATTATCTCAGAGGCTATGATATCCCGTCTGCAAATTATCCCGAGACCGTGTTCGACAGGAACGTGAGCCGTGTATCGGGAATTATCCACGGTATACCCACATATTCCGCACTTCTTGCCATGTGGGGAACGATTTTCGGCATGAGCAATATGCAGGGCTTTGAAACTCTTATTTTCATATGCTTTGTATTCATCGTATACTTTGTGTGCCGCAATTTAAAGCTGAAGCCTGCTGCCTGTGCCTGTGCCTGCGCAGCCGCGGCATTTGCTCCCGTAATAATCTGGGCATCAAAGGCTGCGCTTACAGAGATGGGACTTACTCTCATACCTGTGACGTTCCTTTACTTTATGACTGATGATGATGACCCTAAGCATAAATGGCTTTCAGTGATACCAATAGCGGTATTTGCCTGCTATCACGTATCAATATACACCATGATACCGATGTTTGTGCTGATATACGGCGGTATGTATGTGTTCACAAGAGAGAGACAGTATGCAGTTCTCATGCCTGTGACCGTACTTGGATATCTTGCAAGCTTCTTCATGATGAGGCATATACAGCCTTTTTACACCATGAACAACTACAGCCCTGTATTTGTAGGCGGTATAGATGTTACAAACCTTCCTGTGGTAGTATCTGTATTATCGGCAGGAGCTGCAATTGCAGTGATACTGTTTTCACTGATAGTAAAGAAGCGCACCAAAAAGGATTTCAGCAGCATAAAGTTTACCCGTGATGCGGCTGCTTCAAAGGGATTTCTGCTTCTTCTGCGCCTTATGGTGATACTTCCATGCGTTTACATCGTAGTAAGAGCATTTATGAAGTACAGTGACTGGTTCAAGGCAAGTCACCTTGCATTATGGGGCTTTATAGGAAATGCAGGACTTATCCTCATGCCCCTCGGAATGGTATTTGCGGTCATTTATGCAAAGTATTTTGCAGAGCGTCAGTCAAGGCTGGTGCTTTTCCTCATGTTCTTCTACTGTATACTTGTATATTCCGCATTCCTGCGCTATGATATACAGTATTACTTCTATTATTCACGCTACCTCACACCGTTCATTCCTATCGCGGTCATATTCAGTGCTGCGGCACTTGACCGTGCAGGCGCAAAGGTGCTCATACCCGTTACGGCTGTGGGACTTATGTATGTTGTTAAGACGGACAAATTCCTTATGCTCAACAAGGACGACTCGCGTATGGAATGGAGCATTATCGAAGATATTGCCGATTTTGTCGATGAGAGTGACTGTGTTGTGGTATCTCCCACATATGCTTCAAGGCTGTGGCTGCCTGTACGCAGCATGACAGGCGCAACTGTTATCCCTGAGTACAAGGATGATACAGAGCAGATAGACAGATTGGCAGCAAGATACGGCAGAGTTCTTGTTATTACGGATATACCGCTGGACAAGGATGATTACTCAACTGTATATTCCAACAAGATACACCATACAGAGGACGACGGCGTGCATAAGAGATGGCTTATGCCGTTCCCTCGTGAATACTGGGTGACCGAGGAGGATATCAGAGTTTATTCCTATGATAAATACCGCTTTATGTATACAGCCGCAGGCGACTATGGAAAGATGAGCGGCGTATCACAGCTCGAAAGCTATTTCTGCTGGACAGACAGTGAAAAGGCTCAGGTAGAATGCGGACTTTTCCCGGGTGATTATGATATAACTATGGAATTCGGCTGTGGTATACCATTTGATAAAATTGGCAGAGACCACGTTGATGTTACTCTCTTTATGAACGGCGAGGAGATTG
>SFFP01000302.1 GCA_004556875.1 Ruminococcus flavefaciens | reverse complement strand
CACCAAGCTAAAATTTCACACAGCCTGCTTGTCCTGTTCCTGTTCATTATCACCGAGCATTTTTTCACAGTCAGCCGTGATGAGCCTTGCAAGTATGTCGCTCAGGCTTTGCCGAAAAGCTGGGTTAAAAACGGTTTTCACTCTGTAAATCGTATGCCCGATATGGTACTCGGACACACTTCCCGATACCGCAACAGCGGCGGTTGTTGTTTCATTCATAGCGAATTTTTCTCCTTTAGCTTGTCTTTATCTACGCATTTGGATTTGAGGGTTTCGCTTTATCTCTCTGCCCTCATATTCATAGCCGTGAGGAACGGCATTGCTGCCGCCCCTCTCACAGCTATCGTTTTGTTGTCGGTTATATTAAACCGTATACGGATTTTCGTTTTCAAAGAAGGAAGTCTGTCCGTCAGCAACATCACTGTCCGAGCTGTTGCCCGACTTGCTGTCTGCACCGTCGGAGCTATCGACCAACCCCTCAATGTCAGCGTAGGACATTCCGCTGTCGGTCAGCTTGCCGATCAGTGTATGCTCCGCAGTCACAGCATCGAGAAGTGCCTGCCCCTCAGCACCGCCGTAAAGCTGTGAGAGTTTATCGTAGGTGTAGAGCTTGCTGTCCGTAATAATCTTACGACGGCGCTCATAGGCTGCCTGAATAGAAGTGTTCAGCTTGTTGAGCTTTGCCTGATTCTCAGACAGCACTTCGTCCATGACGGTATCAGCAGAGTTGTCAGCGACCTCGCTCTTCGCTTTCTTACTCATTCGCATCACCTCGTTTCTGTTTTGAGTATCGCAGGATTTGATTTAATCCCACGATAATATTATAGCAAATTTCGGAGCTATCTGTCTATTCGCAGTGCGCATGAACTTTGTGCGCCATTAGAGTTTTCGAGTTCGTCAAGTTGTTATGGGGAAAATTTCAACGGAAAACTTTTCACCGGATTGCCGCCCTCATTGCGCTGAAACTGCGCCGTACCAGTTTACAATTTCAAGTGTGATGATAATAGAGAGCATCACGCAGGAGCGTGAGCGAGTATGACCGCCGACGGTGCAGCGGAGAGATAAAGCCGCTAACGCTCCAAATTCGATGACAGAGCATCGAAAGCCTGAGCAGAGAGATAAGCTCAGGCGAGAAAATATGCGCCTAAGCGCAACAAAAATAACAAGCATAGTGGAATGCGCCGCAAAGCGAGCGAAATTCCACCAATGCTTGTTGGGGACACCCCAAGCCCCGAAGTCTGCGGAGCAGACAAGGAGAAATCGGCTAACGCCGATTGAATAAACGAAAGGAGTACCACTATGGAAATCGAGAAAAAGAAGCGTGGCAGACCGCCCAAGCACAAGGTTATGGAGTTCAAGGGTATGACCTATGAGGGAGCTATCAATCATGCACTTGACCAAGAGGTCAGAGCCGACCTTGACAAGAGCCTTGCAGACAAGGACGAGAGTCAGCTTACCGATGATGAACGTAAGTACCTGAAACGTAGGAAAGAAAAGAAGTCCTATACGCTGAATGTACGCTTTACGGAATCGGAAATGCAGGACATCATAGCGAAGTGTGAGCAGTACGGCTACAAGAACAAAACGGAGTATATCCGTGATTGTGTTCGGGCGAGGGTTGATCTTGTACCCGACACCACCGACATATCCGAGTGTAACCGCCTGATGAAACGTATCGGGAGCAACGTGAATCAGATACTTGTTCGGCTTTACAGCACAGGGCGTATTTATGCCGAGGATATTGACGAGATAAAGAGAGGGGTTAATGAAATTTGGCATACACTTCTATCCATTCAATCAAGGCAACAGACGGGGCGGCTCTCCGATATATCACAAACGGAGATAAGACCGTCAACGGTTTATATGTGCAGTCTTATGCCTGCCGAGCCGACAGTATCGGTGCTGCCGCCGACTTCCGAGCAGTCAGAGCCAACGGAACAGGACGGACACAAATCCTCGCACACCACATAGTTCAGAGCTTTGCTTCAAATGAAGTTACACCCGAACAAGCCTTGCAGATTGGTGAGGAATTGTGCGACCGTTTCTTGCAAGGCAACTACCAATATGTGCTTGCCGTTCACACAGACAAGTCCCATACCCATTGCCACATCATTTTCAACAACACTAATCTTTACAACGGACTCAGCTTCACTTACGAACACAATCAAGGCAAGGTAAAGGATAGGTCATGGGCGCAGTTACGGGCAATATCGGACGAGCTTTGCAAGGAACACGGCATTTCCATTATTGAGCCGAAAGCGAAGGGCGTTTCCCACTTTGAGAGGGATATGCAGAAAGAGGGCAAGTCGTGGAAAGATAAACTCCGTGTCAGAATTGCAGAGGTCATGCTTTACAGCCGTGACTTCAAGGACTTTCTTGAAAAGTGCAGTGAGTGCGGTATCGAATATGTGTATAAGCCGAGCAATAAGGTTAAG
>SFFP01000021.1 GCA_004556875.1 Ruminococcus flavefaciens | reverse complement strand
GCGAAGCTCCGGGTCTTTAAGTCCGTGGAATTTTTCCGGGAGCGGCAGAAGCGACTTCGAAAGGAGCTTCAGCTTCTTTGCATGAATTGATATTTCACCGCGGCGGGTGCGGAATACAAAGCCTTCAATACCGATTATATCACCGATATCCCACTTTTTCTTGAATTCCTTGAACAGATCAGCTCCGACATCGTTTGAACGTACATAGACCTGGATACGGTCTGTCTTGTCGCGAACATCAATGAAATTAGCCTTACCCATATCTCTCCAGCTCATTATTCTGCCTGCGATACGGATAATATTCTCGTTGAGCTTTTCAAGCTCAGAGGCCTTTTTCTCTTCGTCGTCGCCTACAGCAGCGAGTATCTCAGCTTCCTTAGCCTCATACTCCTTCTTGTAGTCAGCAGCGTGACCTGTAACGTCAAATTTTGTGATAGTGAACGGGTCATGACCCATTTCGCGGAGGTCAGCGAGCTTATCGAGTCTGTCCTTCTTGAGTATATTTATATCCTGAACAGGCTCTTCCTCAGCCTGAGCAGGAGTGTTTACCTGATTTTCACTCATTTTTGAATGTCCTTTCGCAAATTACTTGGAGATCTCAACGACCTCAAATCTCAGCTCGCCTGCAGGAGCTTCAACGATGAAAATATCGCCGACTCTCTTTTTCATAGCAGCCTTGCCGATAGGAGACTCGTCAGAGATAAGTCCCTCTCTTACGTTAGCGTGGTTAGTACCAACGATAGTGAATGTTTCTATCTTGCCTGTATCTACGCGCTTGATGGTGATCTTTGAGCTCATACCGATCTCATCAACAGAGATGCTGTCATCGTCAACGATCTCAGCGTTATCGATAGTATACTGGAGTTCCTGAATGTGAGCTTCGAGGATAGCCTGTTCGTTTTTAGCTTCATCGTACTCAGCGTTTTCGGAGAGGTCTCCGTATGAACGAGCAACTTTAAGTCTTTCGGCAACTTCCTTACGTTTATTGATCTTAAGGTCATCGAGTTCAGCGACGAGCTTGTCGTAGCTTTCTCTGGACATCTTTTTTGTAGCCATATCAATGCACTCCTTATATTAATTATTTCGGGAGAGAATTAACATATAAGTTCCCCGAAGCTTTAAATAGCATTACATATTATTATACAATATTACGCTAAAAAAGTCAATACTGAGAGCTTAGAAAATCCGTGATGCTATCTGAATTCAACAATCAGAGCAACATGGACTTATAAAAATAAAAAGCTTCCATTATCTTTCAGGTAATGGAAGCTTTTTTATTGATTATTGTTTACTTATACCAACGAATAGCATTACAGCATCTGCATCTTACAGCATAATGTCTGCAACCATAGTTACAGGTGTAATATGTGCTCTTGTCAACATAAGTATTGTCAGCACGGTGATACTGGCAATTTGCTGCATTTGCAACAAGAACTGCCGGCTTTGAAGTGCGGTTTGCAATAGTTGTACCTGTACCGAGGAGTGTGAATGCCATTGCTGCTGCTGCGATTTTTTTAACTGCGTTTTTCATTGAGTTTTCTTCCTTTCATAAAAAATTTTATAACGTTTATTAGTGATCATGTTTCATATCACCTTACAGTTATTATATTAATGATATTCCATTATTTTCTCAATTATTTCGGAGTAAAAAGGAATGAAAACGGAGTTAATGGCATTTTAGCCTTTGATCAGTTACTTTTTACGATGATATATGTTTGAAAAAAGGGCGGAAGATCCGCCCTTTAAAATATCATATCATGGATAACCAGACTCAGAGAAGAGAATTAGCTACTTCGATAGCTTTTTCGTACTGTTCATCGAAGTCATCATCAGTGTTTTCTATAGTGTAATCAGGTGTAAGACCGATTTCGTCGTAACACTCTGAAACTGATGTTTTATATTTTGCGACGGTAAGGACAACAGCGCCTTTTTTGTCAAATTCGGTAGTCTGCTGCATAACGCCCTTGCCATAGGTCTTTTCGCCCACAAGGACAGCTCCGCCGAAATCACGGAGTGAAGCAGCAAAAAGCTCCGCCGCACTTGCGGTGTTTTTGTTTACAAGCACTACCATAGGTATTTTCAGCTCTGTATCATCGGAATAAACAAGGGTCTCGCTGTGACCGTCCTTGTACTCAGCGGTTGCGATAACGCCCTCAGGAAGGAGGGGGTCAACGCAGTCTGACAGCGACTCAACTATTCCGCCGCCGTTATCGCGTACATCGAATACTATTGCCTTTGCACCGTTTGAAGTAAGACGTTCAAGTGTTTCGATGAACTGCTGAGGAGTATTCTTCTTAAAGCCGCTTATTTCAATATATCCGACAGACTGATTTATCATTTTACCGCTTACGGTTATCATTTCGATAGAGCGGCGGGTAAAAGTATAGTCCTTGTCGATACCGTCTCTGCGGACAGTAAGTCTTATCTCAGAACCCTCTGTACCGCGCATTGACTCTATAGATTCTTCAAAGCCTGCGGCAAGAACGTCGACACCGTCGATTATAGTGATTATGTCGCCGACTTTAAGACCTGCATCAACAACAGGTGAGTCCTGCATAATTTCGGCGATACGGATATAACCGTTATCGTCCTTGCTGAGAGTAAGGCCGAGACCGACAAGCTGTCCCTCGTCCTCACTTTGTTCGCTGAGGTATTCCTCTTCGGTAAGATATCTTGAATACTTATCGTCAAGACCTGAAATATAACCCTTGAGGATACCGTCGCTGAGGTCATTTTCGTCTATATCGCCGAGATAATTCTCTCTCACGTATGAGTCGAGAACCTGCAGAGAGTTGTATTTCTTACTCTTTTCGTTTACATCGACAACCTTTTTATTAAAGCTCTGGAGTGAGAAGAAGGAAGTCAGTATGAACGTTACCGCAGAAGCGATAGCGATAAGACTCAGTGCAAGACCGAGACTGATTTTCTTATTCATATTATCATCGCTTTCTGACAAAAATTCGGGCAGTTTTTTAACTGCCCTTATTTCTGATATTATTTTTTACGGACTAACATAACCGGAAGGATCCTGAGCAACACCGTTTACACGCACCTCAAAATGGAGATGAGCACCTGTTGACCAGCCTGTAGAACCGATGTAACCGATGACCTGTCCCTGAGATACGCTCTGACCTACAGATACACAAGCCGATGCAAGGTGACCGTAGAGAGTAGAGTAAGTACCGTCGTGGGCAATTACAACATAGTTGCCGTAGCCGTCACCGCAGCAATTACCGTTCTTTGCGTAATCGTGAGGACAGCTGTTATTTACATAAATAACAGTTCCGGCCTTTGCTGCACAAGCAGCACCACCGTGGATACCTGCGTCACCGATATCTATACCCTTGTGAGTAGTGCCCCATCTGTAGCCATAGCCGCTTGAGATATAGCAGAAACCCGGTGCAGGCCATGAGAAGCCTGATGCTGAAGGTGCAGGGATATAAGCAGGTTCACTGTATGTAGGAGTATATGTCTCGCCCTGCTGTGCAGCCTGTTGAGCTGCGGCAGCCTGAGCCTGACGGGCAGCTTCCTGTTCTGCTGCGATTCTTGCCTCATAAGCTCTCTGAGCTTCCTCGGCCTGTCTCTGTATCTCAGCTTCGATCATAGCATCGAATTCAGCATTCATAGCGGCGAGTTTTTCCTTATCGCCTTCGAGGGTCTGCTGTTCGAGAGAGATACGGTCTATTTCAGCCTGACAAAGTCTTGTCTTTTCGTAATAGACTTCCATTTCAGCGTCTTTTTCTTCCTTACGCTTTTTCTGCTCTTCCAGTCTCATTTCGAGAGTGAGCTTTTCAGACTCAAGGTCTTTCTTGGACTGTTCCATAGCGTCTATTTCGCCGAGAATGTCATTGATAAGCTCTTCGTCGTATGAAGCGATTCTGTTTACCATTTCAACTCGTGAGAGCATATCGTAAAAGCTTGAAGTACCTACAACAACAGTAGCAAGATTGTCATTGCCTGTAACGTACATAGCGCACAGACGCTGTTTGAATACCTCTACTTTATCGTCAATAGCTTTCTGCTGGTCAACGATAGACTGGTCAAGGATATCAATATTATTTTCGGCAGTTTCTATATCTGCGTCAATAGTTTCAAGCTCTTTTGTAAGTATAGCGATGTTTTCCTTGATAACGTCTATCTGATCATACAGAGTAGCCTGATACTGAGCTTCCTCATTTTTGTTTCCTTCGAGAGCGTCGATCTGGTTCTGAAGATCTGAGATCTTTGCTTCGTTTGCTTTTCTTTCCTCCTGAAGCTCTGCAATTGTCTTAGCAGAAGCCTTACCTGCATTTTTTCCTGCGATGGCAGGATAAGCAGCGATAATACCTAATGATAATGCTGAACAGGTCACAAAGGAAAGACCCTTTTTGAATATATTTAGCTTTTTCATAATCAAGCTGCGTATCGGACTGAGAATTTGCTGTCCGAATGCACACTCCTTTCATAAAAAATTTTCATATAACTTCTTACAGATCAAACATCAATATGCTTTCTTGTGCTTACAACGCTTCCGAGAGCGCCGATGAGAGCGCCTGAGATAAGGTAAGCGAGCACAACTATAAGTCTGATTTTTCCGAATGGGATAAGGCTGCTTACACCGAAGGTGTTCATAAGCATACCCTGTTCTGTTATCATGTCATAAGCTGAGCTGTAGATCGCCCATGTTATGAAGTAAGCGCCTGCGCCTGCAAAGAAACCTGTTACCATACCTTCAACGAAGAACGGCATACGTATAAAAGCGTTTGTAGCGCCGACGTATTTCATTATCTGTATCTCCTCACGGCGGGCGAAAACGCTTGCCTTAGTGGTATTGGAGATAATGATCATTGAAACAACAGCAAGAGCGATGATTATCGCACCTGCGATAAGAGAAACAACTTTACGGAGCTCTCTGAGGAATTCAGCTACCTGTGGTGATGCCGAAGCACTCTGTACATTGGCAACAGCTGATATTTTAGCAGTAGTATCTGCAATGTCATCTGTATTTTTTACTGTTACGCTGAAGCCGTCAGGCATAAAGCTTGCATCAGTACCGATGTAATCATCGAAGATCTTTTCTGCATTAGGAAGGCTTTCCTTCTGTCTTGAAAGACCGTCCTCCTTTGATATGAATGTTACCTTGTCAATGTTAGGAAGCTCTTTTATAGCAGCCTCCGCAGCAGCATTTTCTTCATCAGTAGTACCTACCTTCATGAAAACTGCTACTTCATTCTGACTTCCGAGACCCTTTATCATTGAATTGAGGTTCACATAGAATAAACCTGCAATACCAACGAGGAGAAGGGATATAAGAAGTACACAGAACGTAGCGAAAGCCATCATTTTGTTTTTCCAGATATTTTCTACACCCTGATCGGCGAGATATCTTATACCGCTTAGTTTCATTCCGCACCTCCCTCAGTTTTTTCGGTGAGTGCGGCGAGCAGAGCCTCAGGTGTCTCAGCGTCTGCCGGTTTTATACTTTTGGAAATATCAACGTCGATATTGTCCGCAAGCTTCTGCATATCCTCTTTTTCCTCAGAGGAAGTTCCGTCGGGGATACCGCCGATAGCGGATATGATATCATCTGCGGTCATATTCTCGATAGGAAGGTCTATAGCCTCTTCTGTATTGACCATATCGGCTTCTGCAGGCATCTGAGGTTCTGCGGCATTGTTTTCTGCATCGTTGATAGCAGCAGCCATAGCCTCAGCAGGCATCTCGGTATCCATATCGGCGAGTATCTCATCGCCTGTACCAGAGATGACCTCATCGAATACGATCTCACCCTCGGTGATATTGATGATACGTCCGCCGAAGTGACGAACCAGATCGTGCTCATGAGTTACCATGAGTATAGTAGTACCCTGATCGTTGATACCCTTGAGAAGTTCAACGATCTCGTATGAAAGCTCAGGGTCGATGTTACCTGTAGGCTCATCGGCAATGATGAGCTGAGGGTCGTTTACCAGTGCTCTTGCAATGGCAACACGCTGTTTTTCACCGCCCGAGAGTTCATCGGGGTAAGAATTTGTTTTTGCATGGAGTCCTACAAGGCTTATAACGTAGGGGACTCTTTTGCGTATATATTTGATCGGCGCGTCAATAACTCTGAGAACGAAAGCGATGTTCTCATAAACAGTCATTGACGGGATCAGTCGGAAATCCTGGAATACAAAGCCGAGAGTACGGCGAAATTCGGGGATCTTTCTTTTCTTCAGCTTGTTAAGGTTATAGCCGTTTACGGTAACAACACCGCTTGTTGCGTCTATTTCCTTGAGAAGCAGTTTGATCATAGTACTTTTGCCCGCACCTGATGAACCTACAACGAAAGCAAAGTCGCCGTCGTTGATCTTGAGGCTGACGTTGTTAAGAGCGTCAACGCCGCTGGAGTAGGTCACGGATACGTTTTTAAGTTCTACCAATGGGTTACACCTACCTTAATCTGTAAAGGGTGCGGAAACACCCTTAAAAAGTTCTCATATACCCCTTTGATAAGCAATCAGAACTTAACAGGATTAGCAGACAGGTACTTCTTTACCATGAGGGCGATCTTGAAGATAATAGCGTGATCGAACTCACGGAGATCAAGACCTGTAAGCTTCTTGATTTTCTCAAGTCTGTAAACGAGAGTATTTCTGTGTACGAATAATTTTCTTGATGTTTCTGAAACGTTGAGGTTGTTCTCGAAGAACTTCTGGATAGTAAAGAGTGTTTCGTGATCGAGAGACTCAATGCTTCCTACCTTGAATACCTCGTGGAGGAATGTCTCACAGAGAGTTGTTGGAAGGTGATAGATAAGACGAGCGATACCAAGATTGTCATAGCTTACGATAACCTTGTCTGTGTCGAATACCTTGCCAACTTCGAGAGCCATCTGAGCTTCCTTGAATGAACGTGCCAGATCCTTAACGCCTACAACAGCTGTACCGATACCAACGTTTACTCTTGTATAGAACTCACTGCTGAGAGTATCAGCGATAGAACGAGCGAGCTTTTCGAGATCCTTTGAATCTACAGCGCTCTTGAGCTCCTTAACGAGAACGATGTCTGTTTCAGTGATATTGAAGACGAAGTCTTTGTTCTTATCAGGGAACAGGTTCTGGATAACATCATAAGCAGAGATGTCGTTAGCAGAGATTATTCTGATGAGGAATACTGCACGGCTGATCTCAGCATTGAAGTGAAGCTCTCTTGCCTTGATAACGATATCACCGGGGAGAACGTTGTCGAGGATAACATTCTTGATGAAGTTGTTTCTGTCATACTTCTCGTCATAATACTGCTTGATGTTTGAAAGAGCGATAGCGAGAATGCTTGCATACTTTGCAGCAGCATCGTCAACGCCTTCAACGAATACAGCGTAATCCGGCTTTACTCTTGAACCGAAAGGCTTATATGTGAAGCCGTCACGGATAAAGATATCGTGTGAATCACTGAGGTCGAGTGAAACAAACTCATTTGTTGTACCTACACGAGTCAGGTCGCTGCAGGCGATGATAGTAGCAGTCTCATCAACAACACCGATAGTAGCGTCGATAGAGTCGCGCATCTGATGAACTAAACCCTGAAATAATCTGTTGGACATGATTTACATCCTTTCTCTTAATAAAATCTTTATTTTGAGCGGACCTTCAAGGAGAGTCGCGGAGCATATCAGCTCCTCAACATATTACAAATTGTAACACATTTTTGGCTTCTATTTGTTAACAAACTGTTAACTCTCGTCTGAAGGCTCACAAACATGACTTACATATATGTTTGATTTTGTTTACTTTGCACAATGGACTTGATTTTTTTGTAACCAAGCTGTAATTTTTAGGGGCGCAAAATGTAATTTTTACATTTTCTCAGGTCTGTCGATATTTAGTATCTCCAGAGTGTTTCTGAGTGTCTGGCGTACAGCCACACAGAGTAAGATACGAGCGTTCATAAGCTCCTTAGTCTCAGCATTCTTTACGCTGCACGCATCGTAGAAACGGTGGAAAAGTGTAGCGAGGTCGATAGTGTACTTTGTTATCTTGGCAGGATCGTAGGATCTTGCTGCAAGGTCTATCTCCTTAGGAAGTGAAGCAAGATGACGGATAAGCTCTCTCTCTCTCGGGTCGGAGAGGAGGTCGAGGTCTGCGGTTTCGGGAACATTTATGCCTTCCTCAGCAAGAGCTCTGAGCATACTGCAAATTCTTGCGTGAGCGTACTGAACGTAGAATACAGGGTTCTGTGATGACTTCTCAACAGCGAGGTCGAGGTCAAATTCAAACTGTGAATTTGCTTCACGGAGATTGAAGTAGAAACGAGCTGCATCTATCGGTATCTCATCGAGAAGGGTAACAAGTGTGATAGCCTTGCCGCTTCTCTTTGAAAGCTTTACGGTTTCGCCGTTGCGGACAAGTCTTACCATCTGCATGAGGACTACGTCAAGCTTTGATGCGTCAACGCCGAGAGCTGTAAGAGCAGCCTTCAGACGCGGTACATAACCGTGGTGGTCTGCACCGAGAACGTTGATAGCCTTGTCAAAGTTACGTGTTACCAGCTTGTCGTAGTGATAAGCGATGTCGGGAACTATATATGTGTAGAGACCGTTGCTTCTCTTGAGAACGAAGTCCTTGTCGAGACCGTATTCTGTAGCCTTGAACCATACAGCACCGTCCTGCTCATAAGCCTTTCCTGCTTCTAAGAGCTTGTCAACGACCTTCTTTGTCTCATTCTTTTCGTGGACAGTGCTCTCTCTGAACCAGTTATCGTAAACGATGCGGTACTTTTTAAGGTCACGCTCAAGACCTGCTATATTAATAGGAAGAGCATAGTCAACGAGAGCCTTTCTGCGCTCTTCACCGCTGAGGTCTTTAAGCTCAAAAGAGTGGTCGTGGTAGTAATTCGCGGCGTGTTCGATGATGTCAGTACCGAGGTAAACGTCTTCAGGCATCTCGAAATCTTCGCCTTCACCGCTCTTGGCGTATATCTCAGTGCAGAGCTTTTCGGTATCGTTTCCGTACTCGTGTATGAGCTGCTGACCCTTATCTGAGCATAGCTGTAAATATCTGAGTTCCAGTGACTTTCCGAATTTTTCTATCTGGTTGCCTGCGTCGTTTACATAGAACTCGCGCTCTGCGTGGTAGCCTGCCCACTGGAGCACACTTGCGAGACAGTCACCGATAGCACCGCCTCTTGCGTTGCCGATGTGCATAGGACCTGTTGGATTTGCGGAAACGAATTCAACAAGCACTCTCTTGCCTGCACCTGTCTCTGTCTTTCCGTAGTTTTCGCCCTCTGCAAGAACGTTCTTTACAACGTCCGAGAACCAGCTTCTGCCCAGGAAGAAGTTGAGAAATCCGGGACCTGCCACTTCAGCCTTCTCAAAGATAGTGCCTTCGAGATCGAGCTTTTCGCAGATCATCTCAGCGATCTTTCTTGGGGGCATTCTGAGAGCCTTTGCACATACCATTGCGGTATTTGCGGCGAAATCACCGTGTGACTTGTCTGCAGGGATTTCAATGTTGAATGACGGAAGCGGAACTGATGGAACTGCTTCCTCTGCTACCAGTTTTCCGAGAGCGTCCATAATGATCTCACGGAGCCGCAGAGATGCGGAGTTGATAAGGTCTGACATTTGATCTATCCTTTCTTTTGTCAGGTTCAGTTCTGAGCCTGAACAGTCATGATTATCTCGTTATCTGAAAGATACGAGGAATTTAAGTCAAGTGTATACTTTAAATAAAGCCTTCCGTTTTCGGCGAGAGTGTTTTCGATAGCGTGAGTGTAAACACCGATCTGAAGGTTTCCGTATGGAGTACCGTACTGGCAGAAGTGTTTGCGTCCGATCTCAAGAGAGAGGACGGAATTTGCAGTACCTTCACGGGTTATTGAGGCGTTTTTGCAGTCATCGACTTTAATAGTGGTGACCGAACCATCAAAGCCTGTAGCAGAGGTATCCTCATAGGAAATGATGTCCCAGCCGTTTTCGCTTTTGAAATTGGCTTTTGTGAGCAGCTCTGTCTCGTTTTTCTCATTTTCCTGCCACTGGATACTCGTAAGGGAAATCAATACGTTATTTTTCAAAACAATCTCCTTATAGTATCATAATATATTTGGCGATATCACCGGGATATCAGTAATTTCTGTCTGCGTTATCGACGGCTTGCTCAATGAGAACGTCGATAAGCTCGTCATGTTCAAAGCCGAGGTCTTCCATAAGCTTAGGAAAAACGCTGTTTTTGCGAAGTCCGGGCATAGTGCCTATCTTGTTGAGAAGCAGTTCTCCGTCATCAGTAAGGAAGAAATCTGCTCTTGCCATGCCCTTGCAGCCGAGCGCCTTGAAAGCTGTAACGGCAGCGTCCTGAACCATTTTCACAGTCTCTTTCGGCAGATCTGCGGGCACCTCAAGGTCATCGCCTGTGCTCACGTTGAAGTTTGTGGGATCATAGGGTATGCTTGACTGTCTTATCTCGCCAATAGTTGAACATACAGGCGAATCATAGCCGTAAACAGCAGCTTCAAGCTTGCGTGCCTTAACGTACTTCTCGATAACTACCTTGTTGTCGCTTGAAAAGGCAAGCTTAACAGCGCTTAGAAGCTGTTCTGCATTATCTGCAAAACTTACACCTGCATTGCAGCCGCTGTTTGCAGGTTTTACGACCAGCGGAAATCCCATTTTCTCAGAGATCTCAGCACATCTTTCGTCAAGATGATTTATTTCACGCTGTGTGATAAGTTCCCATGCAGCGGTCTTTATATTGTAATCGTCCATGACCATGTGAGTGTGGGACTTGTCCATACATGAAGCCGAAGCGAGAACGCCGCTTCCTACGTAGGGGATACCTGCAAGTTCGAGAAGCCCCTGTATAGTTCCGTCACCGCCGCGTTTGCCCATAAGTATCGGGAAAACAACGTCTATCTTTTTTACAGAGGTCTCACCGTTTTCGATAGTGATGATGCCTCTGTGCAGCGGATCGGGGGAAATGATCGCAGATGTGCAGTCAGGGTTCTGATCCCATGTTCCGTCAGCTATATCTGAAGGGTCACCCGGAAAGTAGAGCCATCTGCCCTTGCGGGTGATACCGATACAAATTACCTCATATTTATCTCTCGGTATACTCTGAATGACCTCTGCCGCTGATGCGAGGGAAAGGTCATGCTCACGCGCAGTGCCGCCAAAAATAACAGCAGCCTTGATCTTTGCCATATGTTTCTCCTTATATAATAGTATGCTTTATTTTTTATTGTCATTTTCCAGTATCACTATATTTTATCATATTTCACAAAAAACTGCAAGTATTTTTTGCGGAAATGAAGAATAACACAGCAAAATTCGCAAGGATAGCACATGACGGACAATTTTCAACTTTGAAATTTGTTGATTTTGACAACAAAATTTCAGACTTTTCATCAATTTGACGGAATACCCCTTAGTAAAAATGACGAAGTGAAAAGCAGAAAAGGACTGCATAAAGCAGTCCTTTTACAAGAAAGTGAGTATTAAGATGTAAGCATTTTTATTCTCAGCGTATGCCAATGGTGTCGTCTTCGGGCTGAAGCTTATCGTACTTCAGGATATAGTCGTAGATCTCCTGAACTGTAGTGAAAGCAATGCCCACATAGCTGTCTGCACAGCCGTAATATATTGCGATGCGTCCTGTATCTGCATCTGTGAGGGCAGCGCATGGAAAGCATACATTAGGCACAAATCCGCGCTCTTCGTACCATTCCTCGGGGGCGAGTATGTAGTTTGAACAGCGGTGAAGCACCTTTGAGGGTTCGTTGATATCAAGAATTGCCGCACCTATGCTGTAAACATAACCGTTGCAGGTATTTACGACTCCGTGATAGAACATGAGCCAGCCCTTATCAGTCTCGATAGGAGCAGCTCCGCCGCCGATTTTAAGGCTTTCCCACCAGTTGTCGGAACGTCCCATTACGTGACGGTGATGTCCCCAGAACTCCATATCTTTGCTCTCGGTGAGGAAAATATCGCCGAATGCAGTGTGACCGTTGTCGCATGGGCGAGAGAGCATTACGAAATTGCCGTTGATCTTTCGAGGGAAAAGCACAGCATTTCGGTTGTAGGGGAGAAATGGATTTTCAAGGCGCGTAAAGGTCTTGAAATCAGTCGTCTTAGCGATGCCGATAGTTGGTCCGTAAGCGTCCTGACACCACATGATATAGTAGGTATCATCCACCTTAACAAGACGGGGATCATAGGCATACGGCGGCATAAAAGGCTCGCCGCTTTCGTTGGTGAAAGGTATCTTCTCCTCGTCGAATTCCCAGTGTATAGCGTCATTGCTCCTGCCGAGGTAAATGTGAGGGACACCGTTGCGCTGTTCACCGCGGAAAACGCCGATATATCCGTCACCATAAGGCATTACGGCACTGTTGAATATCCTTGCTACATTTGGGAGAGGGTTTCTGTTGATGATCGGGTTTTCGCTGTATCTCCACACGGGAGCTGTACAGTTTTCGGGTTTGTCCTGCCACGGGATACGCGGCAGACTTGCTCCAATAATTTTAATATCCGCCATAATAAACTCCTTTAATTAAGCACGAGTTAATCGCTTAATTAAATTATACTATGCTTTTATATAAAAGTCAAGAGGTAAATTAAAAATTAAGTACATTTGTGAAAATGCACTATTTTGGGCGTATATATTTTATATGCTTAAATTTACATAATGTTATAGAATGTGGCGCATTTATGCGGTATAATATAATAAAACGGAGGATAAACGCATGAAATTAACTACAGAACGTAATAAAAAAATTTGCGGCATACACTACATTTGTGCGGAAATAATGGGCTCTCCCGTTACCTGTTATGTGCTCAGAGGAAAGCACGGTGATATGCTTATCGACACTGGTATCCCTTTTATGTACAAGGCTCTTACGGATTACCTTTCGGATTATGATATTAAGTACATTTTTCTCACCCATGCTCATGTTGATCACGACTCGAATGCGGAAAAACTGCGGAAAAGTCTCGGTGCTGAGATACTTCTCGGTGAACGTGACGCAGAGCTTATCGGACACTTTGCAAGACAGCCTGTGAAGGCGACTCTCAGACGCTATAAGCTTCGAAACATACAGCAGAATGTCTGCGGCAGAATGAAGCTGTTCAGCACAACGCCGTACACTCCCGATATACTGCTGAACAGCCGTAATACAGACATTCTCAGAGAGCTTGGATTTGACGCTGATGTGGTCATGCTTGCAGGACATACTCTTGGTTCTGTGGGAGTGCTGTCAAGGGAAGTATTGTACTGCGGCGATGCGTTTACAGCAATGTGGGGGAAGCCTGATATCACGCCTCACGCGGCATCTCCTGATGCTATGGCACATTCACTCGAAAAGATACTTAAAATATCTCCCGAGATGCTTGCCTGCGGTCACGGACTTCCCGTCAGAATGAGGGAAGCAAGACCTGTAATAAAGAAATATTTGTTTGCAGACAGTAACCGTTAACTTAAATTATCACTTAAAGGAGCTGGTGGTATGAATATTTACGAGTTTATAAGCGGACTTTCTGACGGAAGATTTGATGAACAGCTTAAAATGCTTTACGGTGCTTCCGAAAAGTCTGTGCTCAGAAACAGAGCGCGTTATCTCAGTGCGGCTGAGAATTTTTCAAAGCTTTACCCCGAATGTGTGGATATAAGAGTGTTTTCGGCATCGGGCAGAACAGAGGTGGGCGGCAATCACACAGACCATCAGCACGGCTGTGTACTGGCGGCGGCTGTCAGCCTTGACATGATCGGCATTGTGAGATTTCATAATGACGGCGTTATACGCATAAAGTCGGAAGGCTACATGGCTGATGAGATAAAGCTGTCTTCTTATGAGGTCAACGAAGCGGAAAAGGGGACATCCGCGGCGCTTATTCGCGGTATAGCGTCTAAATTTGCTGAAAAAGGCATTGAAATAGGCGGCTTTGATGCTTATCTCACATCGGAGGTCCTCAGCGGAAGCGGTCTGTCGTCGTCTGCGGCGTTTGAAGTGATGATAGCAACTATTATAAACGAGGGGTATAACGGCGGAAAGGCAACTAACGTCGAGATAGCTAAAATAGGACAATTCGCGGAAAATGCCTATTTTGGAAAAGCAAGCGGACTCATGGATCAGATGGTCTGTGCGGCAGGCGGATTTGTTTCCATTGATTTTGCCGATCCTGACGAACCTGTGATAGAGTCTCTTGATTTCGACTTTGGAAAGGCAGGCTATTCGGTGTGCATTACGGATACAAAGGGCAGTCATGCCGATCTTTCAGAGGAATACAGCGCGGTTTCCGCGGAGATGAGACAGGTTGCCGAGGCTATGGGCTGTCATTATCTTCGGGAGGCAGACGAAGAGGAATTCTATGCGAAACTTCCTGAGCTTCGCAAGACCTGTACCGACAGGGCGCTTCTCAGGGCGGCACACTTCTTTGCGGAAAATGAAAGAGCTGTCAGCGAAACAAAGGCGCTTATGGACGGAGATACAGAGAGGTTTTTCGAGCTTGTAAACGAGTCGGGAACTTCCTCGGCTGAGCTTTTGCAGAACCTGTATTCCTGCGGCAGACCTCAGGAACAGCAGATACCGCTGGCTATAATGATGAGTAAGCGCTTTCTCAATGGCACAGGAGCAGTAAGAGTGCATGGCGGCGGCTTTGCAGGAACTATTCAGGCGTTTGTACCGAATTATCTCACAGGTGATTACGCAAAGGAAATGGAGCGTATTTTCGGAAGCGGAAGCTGTTATGTGCTGTCTGTCAGACCTGTGGGCGGCTATGAATTCAAAGAAAAATAATCGGTCACTGAGTGATATTACAAAAAATATCCACAGTTTCAGAAAGGAACAGATATGAATAACTTCCCTGATTTTATGAAAATAAAAGACAACTTAGTCCCGACTGAGCAGCAGAATACTCCCGATATAGAAGGTTTCTATTATACGGCAAATGACGGCAGTCAGATGGCTTTCTGGACCTGTAAGGCTGACAGAGTCTCAAAGGAGCACGTACACGATTATGATGAATATATGATATGCGTTGAAGGGGAGTATACTGTAACTATAAACGGCGAAGCTACGGTGCTTCATGCAGGTGACGAGCTTTTTATCCCTAAGGGCGCGGTGCAGGGCGGAAGCTGTAAGGCAGGCACAAGGACTATCCACGCTTTTGGCGGAAGGAGGATACATAAAGATGAAAATGATTGAGATAAGAGAGTTTTCAAAAGATATGCAGGAGTCGGTTAACAGCTTCTTTGACGCTGTTTTCAAGGAAACAGGCAAGTCCTATGAGCCGAATGGACGGCATTCGGCGTTTGCTGATGCTGAGCAGAATTTCATTGGCTTCTGGTGTATGTATGACGGAGAAGAGATAATCGGCACATCTGCTCTGAAAAAGCTCAGCGATATGGACTGCGAGCTGAAGGGGCTTTATCTTTACAAAAAGTATCACGGTCAGAAACTGGGACATTATCTTGCGAAAATGGCTGTTGAATGTGCAAAGGAAAATGGATATGAGCAAATTATGCTTGATACAAGGGAAGAATATGATAAAGCGATGCGCCTTTATGAGAAAATGGGGTTTGAACGAATCGAACGCTATAACGACAATGAACACGCTGATGTATTTATGAAAATGACGCTTTAAAAATCGCAGACCTCTTAAAAAG
>SFFP01000301.1 GCA_004556875.1 Ruminococcus flavefaciens | reverse complement strand
GAATTGAGCGGAGTGATATTATGAGAATTGGCGTAGACTATTATCCCGAACAGTGGAACAGAGAGCTTTGGATACAGGATGCTGAACTCATGGCGAAAACAGGTGTAAAGCTTGTGCGCATGGGTGAATTTGCATGGTCAAAGCTTGAGCCTAAAGACGGTGAATTCTGCTTTGAATGGCTTGATGAAGCCATAAGCATTTTCGCCCGTCATTCCATCGGAGTAGTTTTGTGTACGCCCACCAGCTGTCCGCCATTGTGGATGTATGAAACATATCCTGATATCACTCGTGTAGGTGCGGACGGCAACCGCTTACAGACAGGCATAAGAGCGCACAGATGTATAAATGCACCGATGTTTCTGTATTACGCCAAGCGTATCACCGAGATACTTGCCAAGCGCTATTCAAACACTCGGGCTATAGTCGCATGGCAGATAGATAATGAGATAGAAGCTTATCCTTGTACCTGTGAGGTGTGCCGCGGACAGTTCAGAGACTGGCTTCTTGATAAGCATGATACCCTTGAAAATATCAATGCTGCATTCGGAAACAGTGTGTGGAGCGGTGAATACAGTGATGTATCGCAGATACAGCCTCCTACTGCCTATCCCAAGGCATGGCAAAATCCTGCACTCTGTCTTGAATACAGCAGATTTTCATCAGATACGGCTGTAAAGTTTATTAATGACATGGCAATGATAATAAAGAGAGCCAATCCGTCAGCAAAAGTAACTACCAATGTGTGGTTTTGTGAGAATACGCCTGATTTTTATAAGCTTTTTGACAAGCTTGACTTTGTTTCATATGATAATTATCCGCCTGTACTTCTTCCAAAAAAGGAGGGAGAGCTTTATTCTCATTCTTTCCATCTTGACCTTATGAGAGGTGTCAAACAGGAAAATTTCTGGGTCATGGAACAGCTCAGCGGAGCTACAGGAAGCTGGATGCCAATGAGCCCTACACCGCGCCCGGGGCAGATAAAAGGCTATGCTTTGCAGGCTATGGCACACGGTGCAGATACTGTTATGCATTTTCGCTGGAGAACAGCCAACACAGGCGCAGAGATGCACTGGCACGGACTAATTGACCACAGTAACGTTATCGGACGCAGATTTAAGGAATTTGCCGACCTTTGCAGAACTGCATCAAAGCTAAGCGTTATCGAGTCTACGGAGCTTATTTCGGAAGTGGCTATCCTTTATTCTCCCGATAATGACTGGGCGTTCAAGATACAGCCGCAGACTGAAGGATATTATTATCTGGAGCAGCTGAAGCTCTTTCACGCTGCATTTACAAGATATGGCGTAAACGTTGACATAATACCGCCCACAGCTGACCTTACAGCATATAAGGCGGTAATAGCTCCTGCTATGTATGTGTATGAAAAGAATGCCGCTGAGAATATATACAGATATGTAATAAAGGGCGGTACAGTCGTGCTGACAAACCGCAGCGGTGTCAAAGACCCGAATAACAACTGCATAATGGAGACTCTCCCCACAATTTACCGCGAGCTTATAGGTGCTGAGATAATCGAATATGACCCTATAGGTGAGCTTGAACAGAAAATAAAGGATTTTTCTGGAACAGAGTTTACCTGCCGCAAATGGTGTGATATAATCGAACTTGGAACAGCCCGTGCATATGCTGAGTATGCGGACTCGTTCTATGAGGGAACACCTGCTGTAACTATGAACAGATATTGCAGCGGTGTAGCGTATTATGTTGGAACTGTGTGTGATTTTGAGTTCTATGAGAGCTTTGCAGGCAACATCATGAAGCAGACAGGAATACCGCGATTAAAGGAGCTTCCGTTAGGAGTGGAAGTGACCACACGTACAAACGGTACAGACGATTTTGTATTCTTCTTCAACAATACTGAAAAGGAAGTGCACATAACACTTCCTAAAGCGATGTACAGCATTATAGACGGCGGCGACAGAGAAAAACTCTGCCTCAAGCCTTTTGATATGGACATAGTAAGGAAGTAATTAAACATGAGGATAGTATTACAGCGTGTTACAAGGGCAAGTGTAACAGTAGACGGAGAGATCATTGGAAAAATAGGTACGGGATTTATGCT
This sequence comes from Ruminococcus flavefaciens, assembly GCA_004556875.1. Classification (GTDB taxonomy): domain Bacteria; phylum Bacillota; class Clostridia; order Oscillospirales; family Ruminococcaceae; genus Ruminococcus; species Ruminococcus flavefaciens_S. Next base: position 385 of record SFFP01000301.1, on the reverse strand, counting down.
GCTCTTCGGAGTAGGCCATGAAGATACTGAAGATGACTGCCGCAGACTTGCTGACAAAATATGCGGTCTCAGGATATTTTCTGATGAAAACGACAAGATAAATCTTGACCTTGAAAGCGTTGGCGGAGAGCTGCTCGTAGTTCCGCAGTTTACACTGTATGCGGATTGCCGAAAGGGTAACCGTCCAAACTTTATACAGGCAGCTAAGCCTGATAAAGCAAACGGACTCTATGAGTATTTTGTAGAGTATCTGCGCAGCAAGGGCAAGCACGTTGAAACAGGTTCGTTCGGAGCAGATATGAAGGTTGAACTTCTCAATGACGGACCATTCACGGTCATACTTGAATAAAATAAAAGGTCTGGGAGCATTCTCAGACCTTTTTTA
>SFFP01000300.1 GCA_004556875.1 Ruminococcus flavefaciens | reverse complement strand
GATACGCTTCTTGTATCACCGTTTCCGTAAACATCACCGAGGGAAACACCACTTATGCCGTCCATTTCGATAACTGTATCTGTCACAGCGTATCTCTTGCCCATGAACTGCGATTTAGAGGACACATCACCGATCTTATTGCCGACTTGCAGTTCATCACGCTTATAGACAAAACCGTGATCGGAGGTCACTAAGAAACGAGTAACATTCGTTCCTGTCAAGCGTCGGATCATGAATGCGATCTCGTCAACAGCTTCTTGACAAGCGATAAACACCTCATCTTCCGTAGGAGCTTTATCTCCACGGGCATCTATCTGATTATGGTAAACATAGATCACTTCAAGCCCTGAAACAAGAGCTTTCAGCTCATCGACCTTTTTGACCTTCAATTCATCATACTGAATACAAAGGCTCTTAGGATTGTATGCTGCCACGATCTTAGCACGATCGGTAGTCGAAGCACAAGGCTTTCCGTCCACCAACAGTCTGTAATCAGGTGTCAGCTCATAGGTCTTGTGAGGGAGAAGTGCTGCCATTCCGCACATCGTAATGGACGGCAGAACGGTCTGCATCGCATACAACGAAGCCTTGCATTTCTCGTCGGCATTGAGCTTCTCATAGAGCGATACACCAACCTCATAACGCATAGCATCAGAGATGAACACCACTACACGCTCCTTGATAGGCTCAACTCTGTCACGCCAGAAATTGATTTGGAGCGGCAGACCTGAACTTCCTGCTTCTTCTACAAAAGCCTTAGTCCAGTTTGTGCAGATGTTTTGCAGATAGTCATTCGTGTAGATGTTCTCTATCAGCTCACGGAGCTTCTCAAAAGTGGAAGTCTCTGTCAGCTTATCGTAATAGAAATAGAACAGACGGTAATTCCTGTCATTCTCGTAGTATCTCTCACGATAATTCTTGACAATATCTTTGAGAATGCTCACAGGCTCATACTTGCCTGCATAGATGATCTTGTATGCGTATTCGATAACCGAATACTGTACCGCATAGCTCTTGCCGAAGTGCGTTCTCTTTCTGTCAGAGCAGAGCTGAAGAATGGTGCTGCCGGAGAGCTTTGCACTTGTGTCCTCAGCTTCAAGGCGCTCTATCAGCCACTTGATGATAAACTCATCAACAGCCTTGAAAGCATCGCAGTCGATGATAGCTTCTACGGGGAATGTGCCGAGGAACAGATCTCCGCCAAGTCCGCCATAGACGAACTCTGAGAGCCAGTCGAAACGCTCCGCATATTCGGTGTTGTTCATCAGATTATCGAGGAACGCAACCACCGAGCCTGTCTTATAGGTCAGACCGTTTCTCAGGTTTTTCGGCATCTCTGCCGAGATTTCCTTAGCGGCATAGGTCAAGAACAGCGATGCTGTAAAGTTTTTGAGGTCAGGAGACTGATGCGTAAAGCCGAAATAAGTCTCTGCCTTAGTCCAAAAGTCCGCAGTTAGACCGTATTTCTCAAACTCAGCCATATACGGGTTTTCATCATCGAGCTTACTGTTCAGCAGAACTTTGACAACCTCCTCAAAGGAAGAAGTCTTTGTACCGCAGATAGCTGACATGATACCGACCTTGATTGTATCATCGCTCCATTCCTCGATCTCAAGGTCATAAAACCGCTTCATTCTGTCCTTTGCGGCAAAGTATTTGCCGTACTTCTGAATGACAGGCTTCAATTCCTCGCTGATACCAAGCTCCGCACAGATGATCGAAGCACGGTCAGCGAAGAACTGCCTTGAATAGAGGAGCATATCCTCCAAGTGGTTATCATATACATCAGGCTTTGGAAACGGCGCATAGATCAGATAATTGGTAGTCGTGTCCTCATAGGTCAGAAAATACTTCGTATAGATCTGATTATTCGGATCGAGCTTATACACCTTTGCATTATTGAGAACAAGGGTGTCAATATCCTCAGCAAACTCGCCGTTTTCGTCATACCAAAAGATCAACTGCCTTGCATCGCCTGTGAATGCTTCATTGAGTTTGGCAGCGATCTGATTTAAGTTGAGTTCAGCCATAGTTATTCCCTTCAAAACAACATATTATTGGAAGCTTAGATGGTATTTTTTCGCTCTCATTTCAAATGCATATTCTGTCCCTTCCATTACATCACAAATCTCTTTTCGTATAATTGGATTATCAATAGTTCCAGAATTTCGTACATTAACATTTAATGTTTGTGAGTCCATAGATACTATATATTCTGCATCGCCATTTACTGGAATATTAGCATTGTGAGTAACTACAATTATCTGTCTTTGTTCCTTACATAACTTCATTCTTTGAACAACCAATTCATACACCAATCTATTATCCAGATCATCTTCAGGTTGATCAAGAAGAACAGGAGAATCACTTTGTGAAAGAATAACGGTGATTATTGCTGCGGCTTTTTGACCGGCAGAAGCCGTGGATAGTGGTTGATAATGTGAACGCGCCCCTTCAGGCTTATATTGTAATTCAATC
>SFFP01000299.1 GCA_004556875.1 Ruminococcus flavefaciens | reverse complement strand
CTTCCTGATACTGTGTCCTGCATATATCAACGCTGTGGTGACCTACATTGTCAACAATGCTGCAAACGGCGATAGTTCTGTCCTTATTTGCTGTCAATGTCAGATACCAGTCGCCAAGATTGATTATTCTGAACTTCATATGTGAAGTGTCGTAATAATCGGGAGAAGAACAGTATTTTCTGAAATTACTGAACTGTAGATCATTGCTGTTCTTTGCAAGCTCCAACACTTCATCAATAGTCATCTGACCGGCAAATTCAGGCTTCAAAGTTACAGGCGGAGTTGTTACACGCGGCTCGGTGTAAAGCTCTTCTCTTATGGCGTTATCTGAGTAGAATTTGCCGTCGGCAGAGGTGATATGGAATATTGACTCGTTTTCGGGACATATCAGAACTATGTCATTTCTGCTTCCGTCAATCCAGTATTCTATAAGAGTAACTCCGCTTCCGCCTATTACATCGGGATATGGCTGATTATCCCTGATTTTTGAGTATATGTTTCTGAAGTCTGAGTAACTTCCTATCATACACTGTATGTCATAGAGGGTCAGACGAGGAGAATTTGCACTTATCTCACCGTTAAGGATAGCTCTTTCACGCACAAGTGTAGCAGGAACATTTTTACGCTCCCATTCCTCTATTTCGGCTAAAGTCATGTGCTTGTCTGAATTTGCCTTCGGAGCCGTTGTAGTCACAGTCGGAGCTGTGTTTTTTTTGACAGTCATAGTCATTATGAGTTTGGAAGTAGTTTTAACGTTATTAGGCAGTTTTGCAGATGTTGTACCGTTTGCGGCAGTAGTCTGTACTCTTTTCGTGCCTGTATTTTTTGAACTGTTATCCGCAGTAGTTACAACGGCTTTGTTTTTATCGGTGCTTGTGTTAACTTTTGGGGACTCGTTGGAGTTTTCAACGGTTTCTGCTGTTGTTTCAGTCGTGGTTTCTGCTCTGTCAGTACCTGTTAGTGTAGTGGCAGTAGCCGCGATGACAGGCTGTATGTCAACAGGTGCAGGCGATGGAGCTTTCATTTTAAGCAGTCCTGCAACCGCACTGCCAAGAACCGCAAAGCAGGCGGCAATAATAAGTGCAGACCGCCGTGCAGGAGAGCGTCGTGCAGGCTCAGCAATAAAGGCTTCTGAGGTCTCGTCGGCGATATTCAGCTTTTCGATACTTTTAGCATAAATGCGCTTTTGCGCCTTTTTGTCAGCTGCTGTGTATGTATCAGCGATATTTTCGATAGTTTTATCATCTGCATCATGCAGGATATCGGAGATATTTTTCATTTTTCTTCCTCCTTTACAAGGTTATATCCATATCCGTCAGAACAGCTTTCAGTTTTTTCAGTCCCCGTCTGAGGCGGCTTCTGACGGTAATTGGGTTCATACCGAGAATTTTTGCAGTCTCGGAGGAGTTGTGTTCGTAGAAAAATTTATGTATTATTATTGAAGCATCCGGTTCACCGAGTGACTCTATCCTTTTCAGCAGTATAGAGGCAATTTCGGAGTTTTCGGTCTCTGCTTCTACATTGTCGTCGGAGCGGAGAGAAGCACTTACTTCGTCTTCGAGTGGGATATTTTTGGAAGTATGAGTGCTGAGCGAGCGTTTTACATCAATAGCGCGGCGTTTTGCAGTTGTGCCAATATAGGCTTTCAGCGAACCTCCATTGAGCAAGTCGTAGTTCATAGCCACATCGCTGAGTACATCAGATGTGCAGTCCTCAATGTCGTTCCGGCTGCCATAGCTTCGTAGAATACTGAAAACGATAGTGTAGCAGTAGCTCCAGTATTCGTCGAAAAGAGCCTTGAAACCGTCAGACCTTGAGTTTTTTAGACGGTTTTTTATCTCGTTGTCGGTCATATATCCCACCTCCTCACATGAAAGCTTTATGTCGTATACGTTTGCTTTCATTATACACATACGCAGAAGATATGTAAAGTGGTGCATGATATTCGTATTATGCTCAAAAAGCATAAAAGTTTATTCAATATAAGTATTTGTATTTGTGGCTGTGCTGTGTTATAATAAAGAAAAAATCAAGGAGGTACGTTATAAATAAGAAAATAGTGTCAATAACAGCAGGCTGTGCTGTACTGATTACAGGAATTGCTGCAGGAGCAGCCGCAGCGCTGAGACATACTCCCACAGAAATGAAAAATGTGCAGAACTTTGTGCTTACAGGCAGCGGAGAGGTCACAACAGAATATGACCTTAACAGTGACGGTGCAGTTGACATATTTGACGTTGTAGAGATGCGGAAAGAATTTGGCAGCGAAAAAACAGACAGCAACGCTATCGTTGTATATTTCTCACAGACCGGAAATACCGAAAAAATAGCTGAATACCTCATTGATATCACAGGGGCGGATTCATACGTTATTGAGGCAGCAGTACCATATACTGCGGCTGATATAAAGTATCAGGACAACGAATGCCGCGCCAATAAAGAGCAGAACGACAAGACTGCTCGTCCTGAGATAAAGGGACTGATA
>SFFP01000020.1 GCA_004556875.1 Ruminococcus flavefaciens | reverse complement strand
ATCATTTCATCAACTGCTTCTTTGAAATAAGGCTCAGTCACTTTCGTCTGACCGCCTTGATACATAAGCTCATATATATAGTCGTTTTCGTATTCAATATTTCTTACTCCTGTATGAAAAATCCTTTTACACCGCCAAGCACGAGTCTGTTTGTTATCCCGATGATCTCCTCAACCGACTGCTGCTTGCCTTCTTCTATCCACTGCCTGTAAATTCCGAGGACAGAGTTGTTGACGAAGTTCATCAGCATGGTCTGCTGATATTCGGGAAGAGAGCCGTATTTCTTTGAGCTGCTCCAGCCTGCGGTGTTTACCTTTTTTATCATACCGCTGCGGATGTAGTGGTAGGACTCGTTGCCTGCACAGGTTATCTTCTCATAGGCAAGTCCCTTTTCCTCTGAAAACAGGAAAAACTCGCGGTTTACCTTGTCAAGGTCGTCAGGCAGCTTATAGTCCTTGATACGCTCGATGTACTCAGCAGAATACTCCGACTGTATCTCGGCAAGCAGATCGTCAAGAGTGGGGTAGTAGACATAAAATGTCTTCTTGTTTATCATTGCACGGCTGCAAAGCTCCGTCACCCTGATCTTGCTGTAATCCATTTCGCATATCATCTGCTCAAATACGCTCTTTATAGAGTCTATAGTTCTGCGTACTCTCAGATCTTCGCTGCCTGTCAGTATCATAATAGTCCTCCTAATACGTTCTGTAGTAAAGTAACTTTAGTTACATTATATCATAGAGTGCCATTTCTTTCAAGGCTTAGTCTGCAGGATGCCACGCACCGAGGTTTGCTTCCTGCTCGGCAAGTGTCATATTGAAGAAACGCTTGCCGCAGTCCAGTGCTCTTATTTCAGCCATTTCATCGGCGGTCAGCTCGAAGTCGAATATCTCGAAGTTCTCCTTCATATGCTGTGGATTTGTTGTTCTCGGGAATACGATAGTTCCTTCCTGAATATGCCAGCGTAAGATTATCTGCACATTGCTCTTGCCGTATTTCTGTGCAAGTTTCGTAAACACGCTCTCATTGATAAGCCCCTTGTCACCGTGACCGATGGGATACCAGCTCTCAATGACTGTGCCGTACTTTTCAATACGCTTTTTCAGCTCGTTCTGCTGATAGTAGGGGTGGCACTCAACCTGCAATACAGAGGGGGGTATAGTTGCAGCTTCGCACAGTTCTTCAAGGCGCTCACTCTCAAAGTTGCTGATACCGATAGACTTTACCTTGCCTGCTTTCACAGCCTTCTCCATGTCCTTCCACGCACCGAGATAATCGCCAAACTGCTGGTGCAGGAGAAGGAGGTCAATGTAGTCCGTGCCGAGCCTTGCAAGCATCTTGTCGATAGCTGCGGCAGTCTTGCCTTCACCGTATTCGTGGGGCCAGAGCTTTGTGGTTATCCACACTTCCTCACGGGGAACGCCGCTGTCCTTTACAGCCTTGCCGACACTTCTTTCGTTCTGATAAGCGTGAGCCGTATCGATGTGGCGGACACCCATTTTCAGTGCATCGAGCACTGCGTTGTATGTTGCTTCTCCCTCAGGGACCTGATAAACGCCAAGTCCGAACTGGGGTATCTTTGTACCGTCATTAAGTGTGATGTAAGTCTGCATAGTAAAACCTCCTCAGATAAGTCCGTTATTTTTCAGCCACTTTTCGATCTGCGGCTTTGCATTTTTTACTCCGCTGCCGGTCAGGGAAAGTCCCTCGCCGACATTTGCATACTTTTTTATATCCGAAACGCTCTTGCCGAGTCCGCTGCCCTCGTTGGTGCAGAGCGGATAGATCGTCTTGCCCGAAAGATCGGCGCTTTCAAGGAACGTGAACACCGCCATGGGAGCAGTTCCCCAGTAGTTCGGATAAGCAAGAATGATGTTGTCGTAGTCTGATACATCGGGAATCTCTTTCAGTTCAGGACGTGCGTTTTCTCTGAGATGTGCCTTTGCTTCTTCGATGCAGGTCATGTAGTCTGCGGAATAGGGCTGCACCATTTCGAGCTTGAAGCTGTCAAAGCCTGTCAGTTCGGTGATGTGTCCGACTGCGATCTCAGTGTTGCCGATCTCTACATACTTCATTGCACCGCCGAAGTAGTTCTCATCGGCTCTTGAGAAGAAAATGACGATTGTGTTCATAGTAGTTCCTCCTTTGGATTTAGGTAACTGTCGTACCGTTAATTCTATTTTAGCAGATAACTCCCGGAAAAACAACGGGCAGTTTCTTTGTAATGGTTACTTAGGTAACTCTTTGCGTAAAATAGTTACTTATCTATGCTTATGTATTTCGTCGGCAATTCAGTTTTCGGCATTTACAGGCGGTGAATGTAAGCTGACAAGATAAAAACAGAAATATCCCTCTACTAAGTTGAATGTTATTTCTACTTAATGAGGGACTTTATTTTATCCACTTATCAATAATTATCTGCATGAAGCAGGGCTTAGCCGAGCCGATTCTGCTTGAAACAATGCAATGAGATTTGTTCATTAAGCGCATAGATACCCTTGATTTTTATGCAACCCTCCAAAGTTGTAATGATTGTATTGACAACTCAACATTCGCGTGATATACTGATATCAGAAAGTTGAAGCAAGCATTGTTACAACTTTACAGAGAATAACTTTTATGCTATAATTCAGGAGGTACTTATTATGAAAATCGCAGTAGTTTGTGCAAACGGCAAGGCAGGTCAGCTCATCGTCAAGGAGGCTGTAGACAGAGGATTTGACGTTACCGCATTTGTTCGTGGAGAGAACAAGTCCGCTGCTCAGAACGTGATCGTGAAAGACCTGTTCGACCTGACCGCAGAAGACTTTACAGGATTTGACGCAGTTGTGGACGCTTTCGGCGCATGGACACCTGAAACACTTCCTCAGCACTCCACTTCACTTGCTCACCTGTGTGACATTCTTTCGGGAACTGATACAAGGCTTCTCGTTGTCGGCGGTGCAGGCAGCCTGTATGTGAACGCTGAGCATACCGCCTGCGTTTCTGACGGTGCTGATTTTCCCGAAGTTTTCAAGCCGCTGGCTTCTGCTATGGCAAAGGCTCTGGGTGAACTCCGTCAGAGAAATGACGTGAAATGGACATGTATCAGCCCTGCAGGAGATTTTCAGGCTGACGGCGAGCGCAGCGGCAAGTACATTCTCGCAGGCGAGGAGCTGACGCTCAACTCTAAGGGCGAGAGCATTATCAGCTATGCAGATTACGCTATTGCTATGGTAGACGAGATCGAAAAGGGCGATCACATCGGTCAGCGTATCAGCGTGGTAAGAGAGTAAAGAGAGATGAACATTTATGCAGATAACAAGTAAATTCACAGTGGCAGTGCATATCCTCACCTGTATCGACATTTTTGACGGTAAAATGAGAGTGACCAGCGATTTTCTGTCAGGCAGTACGGGGGTAAATGCGGTGATCGTCCGCAATGTCCTCGGACAGCTTCGCGCGGCAGGGATAGTTGAGACTCGTCAGGGAAGCGGCGGCGCACACCTTGCAAAAGCACTTGACGAAATAACGCTGTACGATATTTACAAGGCGGTTGACTGCATAGATGACGAGGGACTGTTCCACTTCCACGAAAATCCAAATGCGGAATGTCCCGTGGGTCGCAATATCCACAAGGCTATGGACGGCAGACTTGAAGCGGCTCAGGCGGCTTTGGAAAATGAGCTGAAAAGCACTACACTTGCGCAAGTTGTTGCTGATACACGTAAAATAATCGACGAAGAATAAAAAGAGAGTGTGCTGAAATGATCGGCACACTCTTTCCATAGGGAGTGAAAGAAATGACAGTGGGAGAATTTGCAAAAGTTTTTGATAAAAAGACAGGATTTATTGCAGTCATCGACTCTGCTAAAAACTGGTCAACTGACGCAGTAGTGATGCGAGATGTTTCCTCTGCCATTGAATCAGAAATGATAATAGACCGCATTGCCTATTTCAACGCACCTGTTTTTATGATACAGCTTGAAAAATACGTGCAGTGCAGTCAGGAGGCTTCTGATGTTATTGTGGTTTTCGCTCACAAAAAAGGAAAAACTCCTGTGAACACCAGACTGAAAATGGAGATCTGCGACGTATTTGAGGAAGCAGGAAGACTAACAGTTATGTCGGAGGGATATCTATGACAGCAAATGATTATCTGAATTTTATCGTGGACGAGATACACTCCACCGTTGTGGCAACGGTGGACGGTGACGGTCTGCCCGTGACCTGCGTGATCGACATGATGTACGCAGACGAGAACGGACTGTACTTTCTCACCGCAAAGGGAAAGAACTTCTATCAACGGTTAAAGGACAAGGGCTATCTTGCACTTTCGGGAAAAAAGGGAGAGGATACCATGAGCTGTACAGCTGTTTCTGTCCGTGGCAAGGTCAGAGAGCTGGGGTCTGATATGCTCCCACTGCTGTTTGAGAACAATCCCTATATGTTTGAGATATATCCCACCGAGGAAAGCCGCAAGGCGCTCACCGTTTTTCAACTATATGAGGGCAGCGGAGAGTGGTTCGACCTGTCGAAAAAGCCTATCGAGCGTGACAGCTTCACATTCGGCGGTGCAGAGATCAGGTCAAGCGGATATTTTGTTACGGATAGCTGTATCGGGTGCGGTTCGTGTCTGAGCGACTGTCCGCAGAGTTGTATCGAACTGAACGGCAAGGCTGTGATCCGTCAGGAAAACTGTCTGCACTGCGGAAATTGTGCGGAGGTCTGTCCTGTGGGGGCAGTCATAAGGAGATGATCGTATGGAGAAATTAGGCTTTCTGATAAACTATCTGCTGTCAGAAAGAAACGATGTTGACGGATTAGAGATACCCGAAAAAGAAGAGGATAAATTCCGCCTTTACAGAAGCCTTGTGAATATCCGCCCTGCTGTGAGAGCAAGTGAGGAATTTCTGCAAGCCGAGGACGAATATCTCAAAGCTCTGACCGAGAGCAAGGGCATCACGGATATTGCAGATCTGTCGCCAATAGAGGACGGCATTTACCTTTGGAAAGGTGATATTACCGCGCTCCGATGCGGTGCGATAGTCAATGCCGCCAATTCGGGAATGACGGGGTGCTGGCAGCCGTGTCACTCTTGTATCGACAACTGTATCCACACCTTTGCAGGGGTACGGCTTCGTTACAAGTGCGGACAGATCATGCAGACACAAGGGCATGAAGAACGCACAGGCAGAGCGAAGATAACGCCTGCCTACAATCTGCCATGTGACTATGTGATACACACCGTCGGTCCTATTGTGCAGGGACACCTCACCGATGAGCATTGCCGTCTGCTTGAAAGCTCCTACAAAAGCTGTCTTGAAATAGCCGTACAGAACGGTATCGGGAGTATCGCTTTCTGCTGTATCTCAACAGGAGTATTCGGCTTTCCGCAGGAAAAGGCGGCAGAAATTGCTGTCTGTACTGTCAGGGAGTTCCGCAAAACACACGATATACAGGTGATATTCAACGTTTTCAAGGAGGACGATCATGAGATTTACAAGAGATTACTCGGCGGAAATTGAACGCCTAAAAAAGGAAATACAGACAGCCGATGCCATAATTATCGGTGCAGGCGCAGGACTTTCCACCGCCGCAGGCTTTACCTATTCGGGAGAGCGTTTGCAGAAATATTTCGGGGATTTCGTGGAGAAATACGGCTTTCGGGATATGTATTCAGGCGGTTTTTATCCTTTTGAATCGCTCGAAGAACAGTGGGCGTACTGGTCACGCTATATTTACATCAACCGCTACATGGACGTAGACAACGGTACATACAAGCGCCTGTTCGAGCTTGTGAAGGACAAGGACTATTTCGTTATCACAACAAATGTCGATCATCAGTTCCAAAAGGCAGGCTTTGACAAGCACCGCCTTTTCTATACGCAGGGTGATTACGGTCTCTGGCAGTGCAGTGAGCCGTGCCACCAAAAGACCTATGACAACGAGGAGACCGTCAGGGCGATGTTTGAACAGCAGAAAAATATGAAAGTTCCTTCCGAACTTGTTCCGAAGTGTCCTGTCTGCGGAAAGCCTATGAGCATGAACCTCCGAGCAGATGACACCTTTGTCGAGGACGAGGGCTGGCACAGAGCAGCGGAGCGTTATGATGATTTTCTTCGACGTCACGAGGGACTGCATATCCTGTTCTTAGAGCTTGGTGTGGGCATGAATACGCCCGTCATCATCAAGTATCCTTTCTGGAAGATGACATATGCAAACCCGAAAGCTGTATATGCCTGCGTGAATTTCGGGGAGGCGTATGCGCCTGATGAGATCAAAGGGCAGAGCATTTGTATTAATGGGAATATTAGTGAAACTCTTGTGATACTTGAGCATCAGCATTGACTGCTTTGATCTTGTGTTACCTGCATGAAGGTATGTCGAGAGCCGACAAGGAACGCAACCGCATAGCTGATACCCGTGGACGAGCAGATACTCATCTCCGAGCGTGAGCATCAGACCTCGTTGCCGCCGTATCTAACGCAGGTGGACTTGTTTTTCTCGGAACAAGTACAGATTTTATCGAGATCATTTAGGGATTAGAGGAAACTTTCGAAGAAATACGAAAGACGATCCGCAGAACAAAGGAGCTTACCGTCAAGCCATTCAGCATAAACGTATTCCCGAAAGCGGCAGGTCCCTATGGATTCAGTGAAGCGGCGATCAGAGGCAGGAAAAGAACGTTGTGATAATATTTCATTTTTACATATTGACAATTTCCGAAATGTGTGATAGAATATACTCAACACATCAAGGAGGGTGATAAAAATGGACATAGATATGATCGAGATAAGCAAGGCGCTTTCCAATGAAACAAGGCTGAATATCCTCAAATGGCTCAAATCACCGGAGGAGAATTTTCCGCCGCAGGGTGGCTGTCTGAGTGAGCCGGTTGACCTCAAAGGCGGTGTCTGTGTGAGCAGTATACAGGCGAAAGCCAACCTTTCTCCGTCTACTGTTTCAAACTATCTCGACACCTTACAAAGAGCAGGACTTCTTCTCTCCGAGCGCCACGGCAAATGGACTTATTACCGCAGGAATGAAGAAACTATCAAGGCTCTTGCGGAGTTTGTGAAAGAGGAATTGTAATAATACGATAAATCGGAATTTACATTTGTAGGGGCGGATATTATCCGCCTGTTAAGGGACGCCCTCACTTGCAGGGCGTCCCTCTTTCAAAAACAGTCCACCGGACTGTTTTTTGAAATTCACCCTTGCGGAGCGCCTTCGTATTGTTTCGCTGTTCTCTGAAAGCTGTGAACAGCGACCAGAGGCGCTGCCTCTGGACACCGCCAAAGGAACACAGTCCCTTTGGAATCCCGTTCATGGGCTCGGCGTACTTATCGCGCTGTAAGCGATGTACAAATATCATTTCTTATATTATTAAGCGAGTTTACGAGCGACAACGTGGCAAGCGGTCGAGCTGGCTCAGCTCGAAATTCTGATTTATTGTTCTATCCAACCGAGCTGTAAGCACATGCTTGCAGCTCAAAAATAATAGCTAACAATTCGATAATATGAGAAATATAAAATACAAGAAAATGAGGTAATGTTATGAATTATAACGGAAATATCTATCGTCCGCCGATAGAGGCGCACACTATGCTTATACCCGTTACTGAGGGCTGCACCCACAACAGATGCACATTTTGCAATATGTATCGGAATGTGCCGTTCCGTATGTGGTCGCTCGATGAGGTCGAGAATTATGTGGCTGAAGTCAAGTCACGCTACGGCAGACTTGCAGACAGCATTGACCGTGTTTATCTTTTGGGAGCTGACCCCTTTGCGCTGTCGGCGGAGAAGCTATTGGAGCGCATTTCGCTGATAAAAAAGTATCTGCCGAATGTGGCTGTCATTACTATGTATGCGAGGATGGACAACATCGCCCACAAGAGCGACGAGGATTTGCAACGTCTGAAAGAGGCAGGCGTGAATGACCTGTATATCGGCGTGGAGTGCGGTCTGAATGATGTGCTGGCTGACCTGAACAAAGGCTATTCTGCTGATGAAACAAGGGAGCAATGTCGGCGGCTGAATGCAGTTGAGATCAGTCACTGTGACCTGCTGATGCTGGGTACGGCTGGCAAAGGCAGAGGTCTTGAAACCGCAGAAGCCACCGCCGCCCTTGAAAACGAGATAAAGCCTACAAAGATCCTGCTGAACACGATGTCGGCATTTGAGGGTACGGTGCTTGATAAGGATATTCGGGACGGCAGATTTATTCCTGCAACTGAAAAGGAGATATTGCAGGAGGAGTACGCCTTCTTGCAGGCGCTTGAACTGCCCGATACTTACTTCTGGGCGATACACCCACTTGATTCGGTGGGCGTTGAGGGCGTGCTGAAAACCCACAAGGACAGAATGCTTACAAAGCTGGGCAGAGCCATTGAAACGGTGGATAACAGTGCATACAACAGAGTATCCCGCAGGGGTACGCTTTAAGGAGGTATTGCTATGAAATTTGCAAGCGGCATCAACCGTCCGCCCTACGAAACGGCTGACGGATATTTGCAGACGACAGAGGGCTGTTCCCACAACCATTGCCTGTTCTGCACCTATTTCAAGGACAGGAAATTCCGCAAGTCTACAATCGAGGAGATCGAAGCAGACATCAGGCAGATACCGTTGTATTTCGGCGCTCCGAAGCGTATATTTCTGCAAGGTGCTGACGGCTTTGCGGCGGACTACGATGTGCTGATGAAGACTGCGGAGCTGCTCCGCAAATACGTTCCCTCAGTGGAAACGATAGGCGGCTATGCGAGGATAGATAACTTCTATGATAAGACCGAGCAGCAGCTTCGGGATATAGCAGCAGTGTGCTTTGCGAATCCGTATATCGGAGTGGAGTCGGGCGATGATGTGGTATTGAAGCGCATCAACAAGGGCTATACGGCGGCACAGGCTCGTGATGTGCTTGAAAAGATAGATGCATCTGGTCTGCCATATATCGTGAACTTTCTGAATGGTGCAGGAGGCCATGGATACGGTCTCGAAAATGCACACTGCACAGCACAGCTCTATGACGGACTTCACATGACGATGGTGAATACCTCAATGATGACGGTCGTTCCCGGAACTCCGCTGTATCGGGCGATGGAAAAGGGAATTTACACTGAGTCCACTGAGAGAGAAAAACTGGAAGAAATACATGAGTTTGTGCGATGCCTTACCAATGACACGATATTCATGAACGAACACGCATCGAACCTTTTCCATGTGAAATGCCGTATTCCTGAACAGAAAGAGGAATTGCTTGAATATATCAGAAAATTCATGGAGGAAAGCGATGAAAAGGAACTGCGAAGCTATCGTGAAATGATAACAAGGGCGTTCTGAGGTAATATAGATGTTGACGATGTTATGAATGAGTGGCACAGCTATGTTGCCGAGGAGCGTGAAAAGGCTCTTGTGGCTCTGATAACCGAGGAAAAGCTCAAAGAGGAAGAAACAAGGGCATTTATAGCAGGCGCTTTCCGTGACGGCGGTATCAAGACAACAGGTACGGACATAGACAAAATACTGCCTGCCGTGTCCCGTTTCGGCGGTGACGGTGAAAATCGCAAGGCGAAGAAAGAAACCGTTATCGAAAAACTCAAGGCTTTCTTTGAACGGTTTTGGAATATAGGATAATTCTATTGCAGGAAAAATCATAATCCTTCCAAAAGGAGGATAACTATGTATCCAATATATGATATTACAGACGCTTCAGGAAGGATGCTAAGACCAGAAGTGTTGATTGTGTGTGAAGCGGGATCTTGGATTTTAGGTTACGATCTGTAAACCCAAAGGTTCAAACCATATAACCAATCGAAACTTCTCAAAGCCTTCTTTTCATGGTATAATACACTCAAGAAACACGAATCGGAGGTGTTATCATGGCAGAAAAGGCAAAAAAGAAGCTGACAGTCAAGGGACTTCTGAAAGCGCTTCTTGTTGTCCTCCTGATACTTGTCATCATATCGCTTATCATCATTTTAGGCGGCAAGAGCAACAAGAAGGACAATGTGATTATCAGAGGTGAAAGTGAAACGAAGTCGCTTGTGGTCTATTTCTCGCAGGCAGATGTAGTCGATCTCGACAAGACCGATGCTGTTTCCTCAGCAAGTATGAGAACGGATAACATCGGCAATGTGTATGGTAATACTGAGTACGTTGCAAGACTGTTTCAGCAGGCAACGGGCGCAGACCTATACAGTATTCAGACAAGCAGGCTCTATTATGAGAGTTATCCGCTGACGGCTTATCGTGCGTTCTGGGAGGAACTGTTTAACACTCGTCCGAAGCTGATCGGACTTCCCGATGACCTCGATCAGTATGACACGATCTATGTGGGATTTCCCGTATGGTGGTTCAATGCCCCGATGCCGATCGGTTCTTTCTTTGAGGAATACGATGTCAGCGGTAAGATCATTGTTCCGTTCTGCACCAACCAGGGCAGCGGTGTGGATTCGGGCTATGAGCTTCTGAAGGACGAATGTGACGGGGCAACGGTCGCAGAGGGTTTCAACGGAAACAATACCGATCTGAATGAAGTAACAAACTGGCTGAAAAGTCAGGGATATATCAATGACTAATGGGAGGTCAACTATGGAATATGTACAGCTCAACAACGGGATCAAAATGCCTATGCTCGGCTACGGCGTGTATCAGGTGACAAAGGACGAATATCCCCATTGAAACAAATACTCCGTTCGGCTATCTCATCAGGCGCATACGCTTCACCGAAATTCACGCAGGCATATACCGCCTTCGGGTTTGCATAGGTCATCTTCCAGAACGGATACTTTATGATGACGGGCGTATTCATGCCTACGCCAAGCTCTAAGAACAGGATATGCAGTCCCTCATGGCGGCGGAGAAATTCGTCATAACGCTCCGCTGCTCTGTGCCAGCTCTCGTCCTCGACAAAGGTGTCATCTGCTCGGAGGTTCATGCTCATAGGCTTTCCGCAGACAGGACACTTGACTGCATATTATTTTACTCCAAACATAATTCGACATAAAATCACCACCTAATAAAAAGTTCCGCCTCTCGAAAAGGCGGAACTACGCGGAATACTCCGCATTTGGCTTGTGTCACCATGACTTAATAGATGACATATGATAAATGGCTATTTTCAGCCTTTTTGTCGATATTATGTATTCAATTCCTTATCCTTGAAAGCATCCGGACTTACCACGACGTCATCATTATAAGTAACCTCTTTAAGGCTATCACAGCCGGCAAACGCCCATGAGTAGATTTTTTTCATATCGGTGCCGCAAACGACTCGTTTAAGATGTTTACAATCCTTGAATGCAAAAGGCGGAATTGACCTTAATCGATCCGGAATTACTATTTCTTCAATACCGCAGCGGCAGAATGTGTATCCCCATAAATACCGCAACTCTGAGGACAGCTTTATATGTTTCAGGTTATAACAGCCTTCAAATACAAACTCTCCCATATCAGTTACTGTATCAGGAATTGTTACTGATACTATTTCACTATGTCCTGTAAATACTTTATCGCAAATGACGGTCACTTTTATTCCGCCATAGTTTTCAGGGATAACAACATCCGACTCATCTTCCTCATATCCGACTATGCTGTATGTGTGATCCTCTATAGGACTAAACAAAAACTTTTGCATTGTAACCTCCCGAAACATTTTTAATGATACTATGTCTGATGTAAATTATCCTAATAACTGTCCTTTATATGAACCATTCTGTATCTTGAAGAAGAATTCGCTGAAGCTGTCAGTCTCAAATATCTGCATTAGCTCACGCATATTCCATATAAGGTTTGCACTTTATATTTCTGATCTGTCAAGCCAGAAAACTCTGCCTTCTTCGGAACTTTTAAGCTCCCCTTCGAACCGGTCTGTTTTATACAGAAGAACTATATAACGTGTACCGTCCTCCAGTATCCAGTCCTTGAATCCACACGGCTGCGGATTATGTATTGTAAGTCCAGTTTCTTCTTTCATTTCACGGACGACAGAATCAAAGAGTGACTCATCGGGTTCAACATGACCTCTGGGAAAGACGAGACCGCCTTTGTATTTTTCCTTCAATCCTTGCTTCTCCTGTACAAGCACACGCTTGTCATCATATATAAGACACATGTTAGTGAGTTCTATTTTTGATGATCTATCCATTTCCATAACTCCATTCATCATTTCATTGTTACTAATTATAACGCATAAACAGGATAAAATCAATACTATTGACATTTCTGCAAATCGCTTATATAATAATCACCACTGCATACTTATATGCGGAATAATCAATACAGGAGTTGTAATTATGAAAAATCTTTCAAAAACTGAAAAAGAAAACATAGTAAAACGCTGTTTGTCCGGAGAAGGCATTACTGTACTTGCTAACGAATATGGAATATCCAGAGACTCGATATATAACTGGATCAATGAATTCAAAATGCAGAAGAAAGTAAAGGTAAATATTGGCGAATTCAGAAAACTAAGTCAGAAATGCGAAAAACTCGAAAAGATCATTAAGCTGCTTCAAGAGTCGCCATTTATAAACGAAGTGCCGCACAGCGAATTATTACCATATTTAGAACAACTTAATAAAAAGAATGAAAACATACACGTGATATGTGAGGCTTTCTGTGTGCCTCGTGGTACATTCTATAATTATATCCTCCGCGGGAAACATGGCAATACCAAAGCTGCGCAAAACAGAGCAGAGCTTCTTCCATTGATTGAAAAGATTTATAGTGAAAGTGACCATATATATGGTGCAGGAAAAATCGCTGCCATTCTTAATAACAGCGGACATAAAGTTTCAGATAGACTGGTTGCACGCATAATGCATGAAAACGGAATGTTTAGTATCAGAGGCGGCTCTAAAAAAATGTATATGCAAAGAATGAGAGATAACATAATAAAACAGCATTTTAAACCAACGCACCCGAAAGAAATATGGGTAAGCGATGTCACTTATTTCAAGTTAAAAAACAAACAGTATTATATTTGCGTTATAATTGATTTGTTTTCTCGTAAAGTTGTAGGATATAACATCTCACTTAAAAACAATACTTCTCTAACTAAAAGAACGGTAAGGGAAGCATATGCAGACCGCGCTCCAAAAGATGGATTGATCTTTCATTCAGATAATGGAAGTAATTATATCTCAAACACATTTACAAGTTTTCTTAGCGAATTGAAGATTGTTCAGTCTTTTTCAAAAGCAGGAGTACCTTATGATAATTCCGTCTGCGAATCATTCTTCAAGAATATGAAAACTGAGGAGCTCTACCGAAAGGACTATACTTCCGAAAAGCATTTCAGAAAAGCCGTAAACGACTATATCAGATTCTATAATCACGACAGACCTCACTCGGCAAATATAAATTGTACACCTGACCAAAAAGAGGCACAATATTTCGCAAATCATCTAGATGATCAATGATTGTGTAAATGAACACTTCTGTTCGAATAATGTAAAATACTGTATTTCTTGTCTGAATTTGAATAGTTTTGATTTTTCTGTTCAATTTTAAGAACAAGCTTTAAATACAAGTATATCGAAAAAAGAAGCATAAGAAAATCCCGAAAAATGAACATATGTGTTCGTTTTTCGGGATCAATCCACATGGCGCAGTGGGTGGGATTCGAACCCACGTCCCTCAAGGGGCATCATGATTTCGAGCAAATTATAAAACTTCCCATTTGGTCACTTATCGTCTTAAAAAAACGCCGTTTTTCCCTGATTTTGAGCATTTTTCTGCGAGAATTCGGAAATTTGCGAGAAAAGTGCGAGAAAACTGCGAGAAATTTCAGGCGGCTAAAGCGAAAAATGAAAGGAAAAAGTGACCATGAACAAGGAAGAAAAACGTAAAGAATTAGAGCGTATGCTCAGAAGATGTCCCGAGATATTATCACCGTTAAAAGCCGCCAGGTGGTCTCCGCTTGGAAAGAACAGAGTCTACGAACTTATACACAGCGGCGAGCTTCGCTCCTTCGTATACCAGGGCGGATATATACTGAGCAAGGATGACCTCATCGACTACCTGCTTGAGCACTGCGATGACGAGCCCGCACGTTCGATAAAGCGAGGCGGCAAGGATGAGTGATTACAGCTACCTGTACGATGAGTTCCCAGAAGTGATATCAGGAGAACAGCTGCGTAAGATACTTCATATCAGCAAGCGGAAGTGTGCTTGGCTGCTCAATAACGGGATAATTCCCTGCACCGACAGCTGCCAAAAAACTCGCCGCTATGCTGTGAAGCTCGATGACGTTATCGAATATATAATAGAATCTGAGAACGCAGCAGAAAGGGTTCAGCCGCAGCGACCGCCCGAGTGCTTCCGAGAACAGCTGAACGATGTGTGGTTCGATGTGCCTGATGTGCTGACTATCACAGAGGTGTCAGCCATAACAGGATATACTCCCAATGCCGTGGACCGATGGATAGTGAAAGGCAGTCTCCGTTCAGTAATAGTACAGACAGGACTCATAACCTGCCGCGAATGGCTCATCGACTTCTATTGCGGTGACGGATATAACATCGTGAAAAAGGTTGATATGCACTTGGAATTGCTTAGAAAGCTCATATGACATTACCGCTCAGGAGCAATCCTGAGCGAAGCCTTTCTTAGTTCTGAGTGGTTTCCTTTTTCTTCTTTATTGCAGCAAGAATATCATTAACATTATCGGTATTTGCAGCATCCGGATAGTCTTCTTGGAACTGTAAAAGAATATTCTTATTATCAGCTTCCATTTGCCTTACACTTTTATACATTTCCTCATAACTCTTATCAGAAATTGCTTTCTCAATAAAAATTCTGGAGTGTTCAGGAAGTTTATCATAAGAATCATATAGATTACTTACTGCTTCTCTTATCATATCTATGGTAATTGGATTGTTAGCTTTTTCATGTTCCCATAAGATGCCGATAATATCGGATAAATCGTATTTGTATTGACGACCTGCCATAAGTTTCATTGCTATGAGGTATTCGCCTGTTACTGTACGGAAAGTAACAATATTGGAAAAAGTGCGGTAAAACTTGGAATACCGAACAATTTTCGGAGTATATGACGTTGTTTTCATGAAATCCGTATTCAGCCAACCGTTTGGTAAGTTGAATTTATCACCAACATGATTGATAGCGTCTTTCATAGAAGAAGCAGCATTTATAACTGCGTCCATATCATATGTCATTTCGCGGAATCCGTAATTAATTACTACAGAAGCTCCGCCAATAAGAATAATATCGGCTGGCATATTTTTACCATTAATTTTTCTGAATTCCTTTGCAAGTTCCTTCAGATACTGATCAAGGTTTTCTTTTGTAAATGGCTGCTCAAACAATGTTTCTCACTTCGCTTTCGATAATATTAAATCTTCTGAATTCAGGAATAGCCTCTTTTTCTGCTATTCGCAAAGGTTCATATGATTTTAAAACTTCGCTGTTAAGCAACACGCCTACTGGATATATTGGCTTTTCCAGTTTCCTCATGCGAAGATCGTTATACTTGGAACAAAGCGGTATTTCGTTAATCCTTGATAAATAATCGAGCATAGCAAGTAAATAAAGAGCTTCGGGATACCAATGCTTGTTATAGAGCTTGCGGATTTCATCGGATTCCAGCACAACTACAATAAAGTCCAGATCACCCATATCCTTTACATGGTGACAGGTATTGCTTTTAAATATTTCAAAGGAACTGCGAATATCATCTTTGGCTGAGTCTAATATAGACTCTATTGATATTCCGAGAACTTTTGCTATTTTATAGAGTGTTCCTGCCGAGCATTTTTCAAGGTCGGCTTTTCCGCTGCAAATATCATTGATAGTTGCCTGTGGCACTCCGCTGTCCTTACTTAGACGATACTTGGTCATATTGATTTTTTCGAGCTTTTCATTTATCAACATGAAAATCCCTCCTCTCTTACATATATTATAACGGTTTGCCGAAGTAATTGCAACAG
>SFFP01000019.1 GCA_004556875.1 Ruminococcus flavefaciens | reverse complement strand
CTGAGCTTTTTTGCAGGCATTTTATCCTGCTGCCTTTCAGCAAACCAAGATCTGCAAGACGGCTTCGCATATCACCGATGAGGGATATGTGTGTTACCTCTCCCCATTGCTCCTCTTTGAGCGCACACATAGGGATATTGTCATTCATGGTAAACCTCCATGATATATTATGATTTTTAGCTTTGCAGTGTTCTCAGTGAGGAAATATGTCTGTATATACGCCTGTTTCGGTAATAATGCCCTTGCTGCTTCCTTTAATGGAGATCGAGCCAATGCGCTGCTGAGAGATATTGCCGAAGCTTATAAGGTCGCACAGGTCTTCTCCGCGATAGCCGCTGTATGAACAGAACAGCCTTTTCTGTCCGCGAAAGTCATATTTATCACGGAAGTAAAGCGCCTCCATAGGTGCATAGAGAAATCGCATATCAAGTTCAAAATACTTGTGCCTGACTATTTTAAGTGCGGAAGCATCGCTCTCATTAAGGTCAAAATTGCCGTAATCACCGTTTATATCAGCCATATGATAGTCACTTGCAATATGACTGCATAAAAGTTCAGTGCCATGTGAGATAAGCTTTTCGCCTGTAAGGTCAAAAAGTTCAGGAGCTGAGAAAGTGCTTATCATTACGGTATTAGTGTCTCTTATATAGGGATAAGTACCGAGGAGCTTGTATGACAGATTAGAAGCCGCGTCCCACATTGAGGTATTAGGCTTTACGTAGATATAACTGCTGTTGTCGGCGTGATTTTCATGGGTAACATAGGGCAGGTTGTAGAAGTCGTCCATTAGCATATTGAATGAGATATTCATTTTAAGTCCGGGTTCTATCTGATTTTGACAGAGCAGCGAAGTGAATCCGCGTGAGGATACATTAAGGAAGTATTCGCCGCCTGCTTTTTCGATTTTTAGGCTGTCTATGAGACCATGATGTATGAGGTCGCCGTTAAGTGCCATAAGTATCTCAGACGCGTCATCAAAATTTGTATGCGGAGTTCTCACTCTTGCGGACAGGGTAGTGTATGGTGTGTAGATATCCTTTCTGAAACTGAATGCAAGGACATTTTCTTCGGTAAGCAGAGTTCCGTTTTTATTCCTTATGCTGAGAACAGCCGTCATGTTTCATCGCTCCTTATGATATTGTCGGGAGTTATAAGGGTTACAGTCACTGCTGCCCAGTCTTCTCCCTTGCTGTCGAATGTGTAGGAGAGCATACGGCAGCTGCTGAAAGTGAGCCCCATGTATTCAACGGAAAAAGAAGAATTGCTTCTCACAAGGCTGTTGAATTGCAGGATAAAGTCTGCGGAATAGTCAGAGAATATCCTGCCCGAGAATATAAGCTTTGTACTGCGGCAGGCATCGTTAGTAAAAACAGTGCCGCCGTCACAGGTAGATTCCTCGCTTATATTTCGCGTTGAAGAAGCCTTGAAGCCGTCGCAGTACACGGTAGCGGCGGCTATGTTTACAGGCACAGCTTCGTGCTTTGTGAGTGAGGTCACGCTCATACACTGCTCCTTTCGGTCTTTGTGATACCGCTTGCAGAGAGCTTTGCTGTTAGAACAAGGCGCTGTATATTGGTATCGAATTTAATGCTCATTTTCGAGAGATTGCAGGTAAGTCCCGACATATCAGAGATAACAGGCTCGATTTTTTCGTCGTAAAATGTGTAAATGTCAGTGACGGAGGTTTTTGAAGGTGCGGTAATATTTATCTCTATGTCAGTCTTGAAAGGGATAAAAACAGTGTAGGGTGAGTATATAGGCGAAAATGACTCAAATCCGCCTATGCCCACAACGGTAAATATGCCCTTTGCCTTTGAAGCGATATCCTTTGCATCGAAAGCACTGTAAACATCGGTGACTCCGCCTGCTTCAAGCTTTGCGATAATGTTGTTGATGATCTCTCTAAGCATTATATCAGCTCCTCTCCGCTTGAAAAACTGCTGAATACGAATGTTTCTGATGTGATGAGGTCCTTGCATATCTGCATATAGTCTCTGAGAAGCTGTTTTGCGTACTCATAGGCGGTATTCTGCGACTCTTTGAGGACCTTGCCTGCATATGTGACTTCTGCTCTTTCTCTTGCGGCGAGTATCTGCTGAAGCCTGTAAAATGCAAGGGCGGCGCAGAGAAAACAGAGTCTCAGGTCGCTGATATCAGCATTAGGTCTGAGAAGAGTGTCTATCTCTCGCATGGAAAGGTAGATGAGCTTGATATATTCGGCGCTGTTTGTTTCGCCTGTCATTATTTCAAATATCTCTGTAACTTTCTGGATATCCATAGCTTCCTCCTTATCTCATAGAAAAGCTGTCTGCTGAGTCGTCATCCTTTGTGCTGAAGTCAAGCTGTACCTCAGTCTTGGAGTTTCCGCACTGAGCTTCAAAGGCTTTACGCATGGCGATGAGTTGTTTTGTACTGAGGTTTGCGGCTGAAACAGAAGCGATATCTGCGGCGGCTCTTCCGCCTGCAAAGTAGGCAAATCTGCGGATATCACGGCGAAGCTCATTATCGTAGTCCGCCATATCAGCCGCCTGTGATTTTACGGTATCATCATCGCTGTACTTTTTTGTGACACCTGCATTGACCTGCGCAGGCACAGCAACGAAGCTCCATTCGTAAGCGTCTGTGATATCATCGAGGATAGTGTGGCAGAGCTTGCCGCCGTACATTTTGCCCTTGACATGATTACAGCTTGTTACAGCCTTGTCATTGCCGCACACCGAGCAGATACGCTTTGCGGCGGAGCAGGAAATACTTACCTCCTTTTTGATACCGCCGTCGATCTCTGCGATGAGATTTTTGTTTTCGTCGGTCCTCACCATGTAAGCCATAGCCTTGAGGTAAACGTAGGGCTTTCCCGACTTAGTCAGGCGCGAGTCATCGGTGACAAGCTCGGTGTCGAAGATACGTGCATTCTGATTTGCGGTAGATGGGTCGTGGTCAAAAATACCTGTCTTGCCGATGAATTTTTCTCTGAGAGTGTCAAGAGCTTCATTGGAAAAGCTTTCGCAGTCACGGTCTATGTCGTTGTCGCAGAGAATAACTGAAAAGACGTAGACCTCGTCTTCGGAAAGCGTTCTGCGCGTGAACTTGTTTATTTTATCGAGGATAGATGTATCCATAGCAGCTCCTTTCAAAAAAGGTATCATTTATACGTGTGTGGTCTGTTGGTTCAACAGTCAGTTTTTGCAGGGCGGCTTTACGCCGCCCTTACAAAAAGTTTTTATTCCGCCGAAGATGTGATAGTAAGCACCTTTACAGCGTCCGGAGTGATCTTTCTGAAACCGCAGGTGATAGAAACTGTCATCTGGTCAAGCTGACGGTCGATGAGTTTGTCAGTCTCCATGATGAGGTCGGTGCTTGTGATGAATTCAAGTGCAAATGCACGGTCGATACCGATGATAGTATCGTTGTCAGCGGCAGATGTCTTGACGATCTCAGAGCCGAATGGGAGAATGAGCTTGCCGTCTGCATTTGCAGCGCAATCCTTGAGCTGATCCATAGCGGCTATCTTTGAAGCAACAGCAGGAGAAGCAATGACAGTAGTCATGTCGAAGCAGTCAAACTCGCCGTAGAGCTTTGCAAGGTCGTCATATGTAAGTGCAGATGTAGTAATAGGTGTAACGCCGCTTTCGAGGACATCAACAGCCTTTTTCACTACTGATACCGCAAGTCTTACGCCGACGCTTCTGAGCATAACGCCGAAAACATCAAGTCTCTGCTGACGGATAGCTTCATAAGAAGCGCTGATGAGTCTGCCGAACTTTTCAAGGACGGTTGCAGTAGTGCTTTCTGTAACTGTAGCCTCAGGAAGCGGATCAGCCTGATCTGTAGTCTTGTAGGTCTCTGAGTCATCGAGTACACAGCCGAGGTACTGTCCGCTTGCACATACGGTCTTAGCGGCGCATACAGAGCGGAGAACGGTTTCGTCAAACCCCTTTCTGATACAGCGTGTAACGAATTCGGGGAAGAGTACGGCTGTTTCGGTAGTTGAGAAGAACTTCTCAACGCAGTCGCAGTCCTGACCGTTTATTCTGATATTGAAGCGCTTGAGCTGTCTCTCGAAAGCGTCCAGCTTTTCAAGGGGAGTTCCTGCGTATGCTGAGGAGGGGTCAAGCTCCTCAAGAGCAGCTGTGAAAGACTTTCCGCTGAGATTGTAAAGACCCTTTTCAAGTTTGATATCGTTATACATAATGTACCTCCGTTAAAGTTCATTTTTTTCAAGGCGGAGCTCTATTTCTCGCGCCTTAGCGTTATTGAGTCTTGCTTCTGCAAGAGCCGATTCGTCCTGCAGATTGATGTTTTCCCATTCAATTCTGCAAGCTCCCTCAGCACCTATTGACGCGAGAAAGGCATTTCCCACATCGCAGATAACAGGTGTGAGGAGTCGTCTGTAGTATTCAAGCTCTGAGGTGAGGATATCAGCCTGCTGAGAGGACATTCTCTCCG
This sequence comes from Ruminococcus flavefaciens, assembly GCA_004556875.1. Lineage (GTDB taxonomy): Bacteria > Bacillota > Clostridia > Oscillospirales > Ruminococcaceae > Ruminococcus > Ruminococcus flavefaciens_S. The sequence continues at coordinate 11,504 of SFFP01000019.1, read as the reverse complement.
TTGAGCTCCATGAAAGTCCCAGCAGGAAAGGCGGTATAGAGAGCTTTGCGATTAGCTGTTCCAGTATCTGTCTCACAGGGACATTTGTATCAAAGAGCTGATTTTCAGCGCCTATGACCTTGATATCTACATCTCCGACAGCTACAAAGTCCTTTACCTGACCGTATTTAGCCGAGTTCATGCCGTCTGCCCATTCACGGGCAATCTGCTGAGCGCGTTCACGGGAATACATCATATCACTCGACTGTCCCTGAGGCTTGTATGTCACGGCATAGCGGACATTTCCTGCGCGGTCGAAATTCTGACCGATACATTCGTATATCCTCATAAGGATGCCGCTGAGTGACGGAAGACCTCTGAGAAGTGAGTTTCCTCCCGTAAGTGAAGCGTAGAGTATACGCTCGGGGTGTGCTATTTTCCTTGAACTGCCGTCGTGAGCTGTTATGGAATAGCTCCTGCTGAACGGGTCAGCTCCTGCGGAAAGGCGTATGCGCGAGACATCTCCGTTCCACAGTCCTGCGATACGGCGTTCTTCGCCGCTTAGGACTATCTCACCTACAGCACTGCCGTAGGTGAGGAGACTGTCGAGAAAATTATCCGCAAAACAGCCTATTGAACGCCCTGTAAGTCCTACAGGGACATTGCCGAGGAAGTTTTCAAGCTCCTGCTGATACCTTTCGTCCGAGCAAATAACGCGGAAGCCGCCTGTAAGCCTGATTATCTTCATAATGGCGGCATCAATGATAGGCACAGCATATCTGAGCCTGTCGTAAAGCTCCTTTTCAAATGGAGCAATAGCCGCAGGAAGCTCAAATCTCTCTGCACATGAGCGCTGAGCACCTATAAGCTCGGGAGCAGTTTTCGGAGAGCTTTTCTTTTGAAATAGCTTCATAATTCCTCCTTTTGTTTTATTGAACGGTGGTTTCATCGGGACACAGACAGCGCGATAAGGTCGCTGCTGTCCTGAGAATTTATCATATCCGCCACAAAGTAGCGCATATCGTCCATTGCATGGTCGTTTTCCTTTATGGGAGCGTCATTGCCTGCCTTTTCATTCCAGCTGTACAGCATGAACTCCCTGAGGATATCCTTGCATGATGAATGGAATTTAAGTCTGCCCTGTTTAAGAGCGGTGCTGACCTGTCTTATTCCCGAAATAACGTCATTTTCTGCTTTGACAACGTGGAATTTCCCATGCCTGCGTATACACTCGATAAAGCTTGCCGCAGACGGGTCAACGATGACTTTTTCTATCTTCAGCGAGCCTGCAAGCTCTTCAAGAGCGGTGTAGTGTTCCTCGTCAGTGCGCGAGATACCTTCTCTTTTTGATGAGTAGTAGTATTCTCTTATACGATACCAGACACCGTCACACAGTCCCCACAAGCCGAATGACGAGGGATTGACAGTGCCGTAATCGCAGGATATGACATATCTCTCGCACTCCACAGCTTCGCTGAAAACGTGGAGTTTTTCGCTGAACATAGGATATACCACACCGTGAGAAGCCGTCCATTTCCCGAGTATGAACCTGTCATAGAAAGCTCCCGAATACATACGCTCATAGCGTCTTTTCACCTTTGCTGAAAGCGACGGATTATCCGCCATAGTAAAGTGAAGATACAGGGCATTTTTCTTTTTTAACTGTTTTATCCACTCATTGTAAAACCAGTGCGACGGGTTGTCGGGGTTGCAGTTGAACCACATTTTTGAGCTGTTCACCGAGCATCGTGCAAGAGCCTGTTCAACGAAAGAACGCGGCATAAGAGCGACTTCATCTAAAAATACTCCCGAAAGAGTCATACCCTGTATAAGTGCAGCGGAGCTTTCGTCTTTGCCGCCGAAGAGATAGACCCTGTTTGTATTGCCGAAAAAAGTCATATCAAAGTAATTGCCGCTGACCTTTTCGCTGATGATATAGCCGTATTCTCTCAGCAGAGGAAGCAGTGGAGTAATAACGTTTCTGCGCAGTGAAGTGATAGTTTTTCCGCACATTGCGAAAGCTCCGCCGTTAAAGCAGCTGCTTGCCCAGAAAATAAATCCCAGTGACATTGAAAGAGTCTTGCCGCTTCGCACAGCACCGTCACAGATGATAGCGTCATAGTCCTTGTATTTCGGACTGCTCCACCATTTTAGTGCGACGCGCTGTTTAGGCGAGAGCTTGGTTATCATCTATGACCTCACACTCCTCATCGCCGGCTGTCATTGCTCTGATAAGACTTTCCGCCTTGTCTCTGCCGCTGTAAGCGTTTTCAAGCTCAAAGAGCTTTTCGAGTGCTTTCAGCCTGTCAAAGAGCTTGATCTCAACGCCTCCGCCCTTAACACGTTTTATTTCGGAAACGTTGAAAAGGTCAAGCTTTTCGATAGTTTCCGCAGGGGGAAGTTCATCTGCAAACACAAGATATACCGCATCGGAGCAGTTTCCGAAAGCAAGCCTTTTCAGTCCTGCCGCCACACTGCCGCTGTCGGACAGGATATCACGTATCTGCGCCACAGTTTCCCTGCACTCCTTTGTTTTCAGGAGCGTTATACCTGCGGCAAAAGCATTTTCGCGTGGGAAACCAGCCTTTACAGCGGCTTCCTCAGCGTTTCCGAGCATTACGTAATAAGAGCAGAAGATATTGAGTTTTGCTTTAGTGTTTCTGTTCAAAAAATATTACCTCCTTTCAGTCCCGAACAGAACCACCGTTCATAAGAGGGCTGAAAAGAGGCAAAATTCAACGCATACCCATTGAATATCGAAAAAATAAATTTTCACTTTGTTTATCTGCACAATTCAGGTGTATTTGATTTGTGTATATCAAACAAAAAAGGACTGCCTGAGCAGTCCTTGTGATTTAGTATACATTATATATGTAAGAAAAAGCTGATACGGAAAAATTATCTCTGTTTCAAGAGGACTTCTGCAATAGCGATATCCTCAGGAGTAGTTATTTTTATATTGGTGTAGTCGCCAACGGTCATTGCGACTTTTCCGCCAATAGCTTCAACGAGCTGACAGTCGTCCGTGAAATCAAGACTGTGTTCAAGGGCAAAGTCGATACCCTCAAAGTAAAGATTTCGCTTGAATATCTGCGGAGTCTGTGTGATATAAAGAGAGCTTCTTGGCGGAGTATCAACGATAAGTCCGCCGTCAACGGTCTTGATAGTGTCCTTTACAGGCACACCGAGAGTAGCGCCGCCGAATACAGAAGCGTCCTTGATGACCTTTTCGATATGCTCAGGCTTTACAAGGGGACGAGCACCGTCATGGACAGCTATGAGCTCAGCTTCCTTTGATATTTTGCGTATGCCGTTTATGACGCTTTCCTGACGTGTAGCGCCGCCTGTGGTGCAGGCTGAGAGCTTGCTAATGCCTGCGGATTTGGCTTCTTCCTGTATTGCAGGGATATCATCCTCACGAGCAACTATTATTATTTCGGTTATGCTGTCGCACTGCTGAAAAGCCTGCATGGTCACGCCTATTACCTTTCTTTCGCCCAGTGGGAGCAGTATCTTATTGACACCGCCCATTCTTGTTGAATTGCCTGCGCAGACAATAACTGCTGATGTTTTCATATTACCTCTATTCCGCCGCAAAGCGGCTGTTGTTATTTTATAAATCCTTTGAAAAATTCGCACTCTTCATCGTTGCACACTGCTGCATCGGGTGATTTTACATTGCAGTGGAAAACGTGATAAAGGGGAGTTTTCTCATCGCCATAGACCTTATATATATTCTCTACTCCAAGTGCGTCCAGTTTTTTCTTGAGGAGAGGGGACTGCACTTTCAGCTCGTCCATATTAGCCGCCATAATGAAGCTTGGCGGAAAATCCTTTGTAACGATATCAGCCACACATAGCTGACCTTTCATCTCGTCGAATTTGTGCTTAGGGAGATAGTCGTACCAAAGCTTGAAACTGTCCTCAACTCTGTAAACGCCGCAGTTGAGTCCGAGAGCCTTTATTTTCAGCTTTTCTGGCACGGTGAAGCTGTAATTTTCAGCGTACTTCTTATTTGTGACCGCGCAGGCATAAACTGCAATGCCTGTTGCACCTGCTGAGTCACCGACAGCAAAAATATTATCGGTATCCAGTTCGTACTTTTCCGCATTTGCAAATATCCATTCAAATACCGCGTTCGTGTCCTCGATAGGAGCAGGGTGACGATATTTCGGGGCAAGCCGATAGGAGTAATTCACAACAGCAAAACCGTGCTTTGCAAGCTCCATGCAGTAAAACTGATAGACTTCTTTTGTGCCGTAGACCCAGCCGCCGCCGTGAAAGCTTACTATAACAGGGAGCTTTCCGCTCACAGCCTTAGGGCGGTAAACATCAAGCACCTGCCATTTCGGGTCACTTCCGTATTGTATATCATCAAAGCGCTTTATCTCAGGCGGAGTGGCAAGACCTGCATCACGCTCAGTATCGCTTTTAGTGCACATTTTTACGAATGATCTGCTGAAAAGGGACATATGGATACCTCCTTATCAAGTGGTATAAACTTGTCAAAGTCTGCCAAGGACCGCCTTGCTGCGGTTGTTGATAACACATTAATTATAACAGCCATTCAGAGAGGTGTCAAGACATAAAAATATCCCGAAAGGTGAATTTACGTTTCGGGATATGTCTATCAGTTCTTATCCATAAAAACTTTTGAGCCTGTTGCGCCTTTTTGCCCCTGATACTTGCCGTTATAGGGGTTAAGAGCATGGTCGTCCATCTGAGCAAATACCAGCTGACCGACTCTGCGGCCTGCTTTGAGCTCGATAGCGCACCTGTTAGCGTTAAACAATTCGAGTGTTATCTCGCCCTTGAAACCGGGGTCTACCCAGCCTGCATTCTGTATGAACAGACCCATGCGTCCGAGGGAACTTCTGCCCTCAACGAAAGCTGTCAGGTCGTCGGGAAGCTCGAAATATTCCATAGTCGTCGCGAGAACGAACTGACCGGGGAGAATGAGATAGGTGTCGGTAGTAATGGTCTTGTAGCTTATACTGCTGTCAAGGGTGATTATGCCGGATGGAGTATCGTCAACGATACTGAATGTGTTTCCGAGGCGTATATCCACGCTTGCAGGCTGTATCTGTTCTTTTGTGACAGGTTCGATGACAAGGGACTTTTCGTCCAGCATTTTGAGTATGGTCTTATCAGAAAGTATCATATTTTTCCTCCGGGAATTATTTAATATTGGGGCGAAAAGCTTACAGTATCACCAGCTTTTCGAGGAGCTTTTTGTCCTCGCGCCATGAGGGGCACATCTTATCGAGCAGACTGTAAAACTGCTGTGAGTGGTCTGGGTAAATAAAGTGACAGAATTCATGTGCCGCAACGTGGGCAATGCAGTTTATGGGAGCTTCTATCATTCGCCTGTTGAGGACTATCATGCCCTTGTAGGTATGACAGCTTCCCCAGCGAGCGGTCATTGAACGTATTTTAAGCTCGGGAAATGAAATGCCGAGGGGAATAAATTTCTTGTGTACATCGTGCATTACTGCGAGAAAGACCTCTTTAGTGTAGCCTTTTAGCCATGATGTAAAGATGGAGTTCCTGCGTTCGGTGTTCTGTGTATCTTTTATGTGAATTATAATTGATGAGTCGTTCATTTCGGCGTATTCGCAGCGGTCAGAAACAGTGATAACAGGGTATTCCTTTCCGAGGATAACTGCCCGTTCGCCGAGTCCGCTTTTCTGCTGAGCCTTGATAAGCTCACGAGCCGCAAAGCTTTTGATAGCCTGATGTATCATGCTGCTTCTGCTTATTACGAAGTCATCTGCGGCTTTTGCAGGAACTCTCCGCGGTGCAGAAACATAGACATTTCCGTCATGTTTGACTCTGAGATTAATATTCTTGACTTTCTTGCGCTGAAAGGTGTAGGTTATTTCTCCGCATGGTGTCAGAACGGTGCGGATATCTGTGGATATTAAGTCCATATATACCTCCGTTAAGGCAGATTGAATACTGAAATTATAAATCTTTTTCGCAGCGATGTCAAGTCAGAAACAGCCAAAATGGCTGACTTTTTACAAATGAAGTTGCATTTAAGTTTGAAAGGTGCTATACTGTTATTTGTGACTATAAAAGAAAGGTGACTGAATTGACGAAATTTAAGAAAACACTGCCTGCTGTCCTGACGATATTACTTGCAGCAGGAATGACAGCGGCAGCTGAGCTGCTGCATGATAAGGAGATAATATTTCCCGAAATTACGGCGATAGCCATAGGAGCACTTGCTGCTCCGAAGCAGTCGTGGAATACATCAAGGCTAAGACTTCTGCTCACTATCACAGCGGCGGCTTTAATTGGAGTAGGCTTGGTTCTGTTTGTGCCGTTAGCCACAGCTTTCAAGATACCCCTTGCGATAATATGCGCTGCTGCCTGTGTTACCATATCGAAAACGGAGTTTCTGCCTGCAATTTCAGCCTGTGTACTGCCTGTGCTTTTAGGAACAAAGAGTCCTGTTTATATTGCTTCAGTTGCAGTGATGACATCGCTTATACTGCTGACGCAGTTTATACTTGAAAAGTGCGGCTTGCGTGAGAAAAACGTATTCACACCTGTAACGGCTGACAGACAGCTTTTGCTGCTTCGCATAAAGCAGACAGCTGCGGCAGGCATTATATGTGTGATACCGCTGCTTACGAAAGAGATATTCTTCATAGCGCCGCCGCTAATCGTGGCATTTTTCGAGATGACAAAGCCAAAGAGCAAGCTTGTGGAAAGGCTGCCTCATGCGGTATTCCTTATAATACTTGCGGCTGTCAGCGGAGTGGTCTCACGCTTTGTCCTGACAGAAAAAGCGGGACTTCCTCTTGCGGTATCGGCTGCGGTATCGTGTGCGGTAATACTTATAGCAGTATACAGAGTAAAGCTGTACTTTCCGCCGTGCGGAGCGATAGCTACTCTGCCGTTTATAATACCTGAGGACGCGATGCTGAAATTTCCATTTGAGATCGCAGCAGGGACGCTTGTTTTTGCAGCCGCAGCATTTGCAGTTTCAAGAGAACGCCGAATAGTTTTACGAGTGAAAAAGACACTAAGACCGCAGAACTGACTGCGGTCTTTTTACGTGGTCAGATATATTTGTCTATAAAAAATTTCTCAAAAAATTTTTTGAAAAAGGTCTTGACAAATCGGGTTTAGTGTGATATAATCCAAAGCATAAGCTATGAGGAAGACAAGCAGAGTGTTGCCAATGTCTACAGAGAGCCGACGGTTGGTGTGAGTCGGTGATAAGCAGTGCTATGTATCCCTTCTGAGCCGAAGTGCTGAAATCAGCAGTAAGCGCTTCCGTGAGTCTGCGTCAAAGAATAGGGCTTGATGGAGTCTGAAGTGGTGTTACGCAATAGCGGCACAATTTGAGTGGTACCGCGGGTAATCAGAAATTGATACTCGTCTCAAAGAATGATCTTTGAGACGAGTTTTTTTATTTTCTAAAATAATGAAAAGGAGAGATAATTATGAGCGACATGATGAATTTACAGAATGCAGAGACAAGAATAAAAGAGGTCGCAGAGCGAATTGCAAGTCTGCGTGAAGATCTGGGCATCACTGTTGAGGAAATGGCTGACATAACCGACTATTCCGTTGACGAATACAAGAGATTTGAGTCGGGCGAACAGGATTTCAGCTTTACTTTTATATATAAATGCGCTAATGCTTTCCGCGTTGAGATAACTGATCTCATGGAAGGAAGCAGCCCTGAGCTCAGCGGATATACTGTTACGCGCAAGGGCGAAGGAGTGCCTATCGTGCGCAGAAAAGGCTTTACTTATAATCGCCTTGCAGCTAAGTTCAAGAACAAGTCTGTTGAGCCTTTCCACGTAGTTATCCCTTACTCCGAAGAAGCACTTTCCAAACCGCTTCACATGGCAAGCCATGAAGGTCAGGAAATGGATATCGTTCTCAAGGGAACACTTAGAATGACAGTCGGCTCGCATACAGAGATACTCCACGAAGGCGACTGTATCTATTATGACAGCTCTATGCCGCATGATGAAGTTGCTCTCGGCGGTGAGGACTGCGAGATATATGCCTTTGTAATGCCTCCTAAGGGCGCTACAGGTATGTCGGAATACCGTGAGCAGGTGGCTGAGCATCATATCACAAACGTTGACAAGGCAGGTCTGCTTCACCCTGTTGCTGAGAAGTTCGTTAAGTGCGAGACTAACGATCAGGGCGTTCTCAGTGCCGTAAATTTTGAAAATCAGGATAAGTTTAATTTTGCTTATGATATCGTTGATGCTATGGCAGAAAAATGTCCTGACAAGACAGCAATGATCTATGTTGATGTAAACCGCAATGAGCGCCGCTTCACATTCAAGGATATCAAGAAGTACTCATGTCAGACAGCAAATTACTTCAAGTCTCTGGGTATCAAGAAAGGCGACCGTGTAATGCTCGTTCTCAAGCGTCATTACCAGTTCTGGTTCTCGATCATCGCTCTCCACCGCATTGGCGCACTTGTTATTCCTGCATCGAATATGCTGAAGAAGCACGATTTTGAGTATCGTTTCAATTCAGCTGAGGTTTCTGCTATCGTATGTACAGCTGACGGCGATGTTGCAAATGAAGTGGATCTTGCCTGCGCAAATTCACCCACATTAAAAACAAAGATACTCGTTAACGGTCAGCGTGACGGCTGGCACGACTTCAATGCTGAGCTTTCAGCCTACAGCACTCATTTTGAGCGCACAGAAGATACTCCATGCGGAACTGATCCTATGCTCATCTTCTTCAGCTCAGGTACATCAGGCAATCCTAAGCTTGTTCTCCACAGCTATCAGTATCCTCTCGGTCACTACGTAACTGCTCGTTACTGGCAGAACGCTGATCCTAACGGACTTCACTTCACTATCTCGGATACAGGCTGGGGCAAGGCACTCTGGGGCAAACTTTACGGTCAGTGGATGTGCGAAGCCGCTGTATTCGTATATGACTTTGACCGTTTCCACGCAGATGATATCCTTCCTATGTTCAAGAAGTACAACGTTACATCATTCTGCGCACCTCCTACCATGTATCGTTTCTTCATCAAGGAGGACCTTTCAAAGTACGATCTTTCATCACTGAAATATGCCTGCATAGCAGGTGAAGCCCTCAATCCTGAGGTGTTCCATCAGTTCTACAAGGCAACAGGCATCAAGCTTATGGAAGGCTTCGGACAGACTGAGACTACTCTTTCTATCGCAAATGTTGTCGGTATGGAGCCTAAGCCCGGCAGCATGGGCAAGCCTAATCCTCAGTATGATGTCAAGGTGCTTCTCCCTGACGGTACTCCTGCAGGTGTGGGTGAGACAGGCGAGATATGCATAAAGCTCAAGGATACAAGCGTTCCTGGATATGGTGTTCCAGGACTTGCACTGTGCTACTACGGCGATGAAGAAAACACAGCAGAGACATGGCGTGACGGCTACTATCATACAGGCGATACTGCATGGGTAGATGAGGACGGCTACTTCTGGTACGTAGGAAGAGTCGATGACGTTATCAAGTCATCAGGCTATCGTATCGGACCATTCGAGATCGAGAGCGTTCTCATGGAGCTTCCATACGTGCTTGAATGTGCAGTAACAGGTGTTCCTGATGAGATCAGAGGACAGGTAGTAAAGGCAACTATCGTACTTACAAAGGACAAGACGCCTTCCGAAGAGCTTGTGAAAGAGATCAAGGAATATGTCAAGAACGGCACTGCTCCGTATAAGTACCCAAGAGTAGTTGAGTTTGTAGATGAACTTCCAAAGACAGTAGGCAGCGGCAAGATACGCCGTGCAGCTATCCGTGAAATGGATAAGGCAAAGTATAATAAGTAAAAATAACCCCCACCTGAATGGTGGGGGATTTTTATACGTATTTAGGAAATATGATAGTTTGTCACACTTACGCAAGAGTATTTAAGCGGTCATACCATATCTTTGCCGTTTTCTATTACTCCGTTTTCGGTAAATTGCAGTATCCTGTCACAGATATCCAGTGCGGCAGGACGATGAGTAACGATAACTACGGTCTTATCGGTCATATTTCTGAGGTTTTCGAGGACTTTGCGCTCAGTCGCTTCATCGAGAGCACTTGTTGCTTCGTCAAGGAGCAGTACAGGGCATTTTGAGTATACCGCTCTTGCGATAGCTATACGCTGCATCTGTCCCTCAGAAAGACCTGTTCCACGCTCTCCGAGCAGGGTATCAGTACCGTCATCGAGTTCGCTTACAAATTCATCTGCACAGGCTATTTTCAGTGCATTGCCGATACGCTCATCGTCATTGAGACCGCTCTTGTCGGCAAAGCACACAACATCGCGTATAGTTCCGCTCATGAGCTGATTGCCCTGAGGTACATATGCGAAAAGGCGGTGGTATTTTGCCGACAGTTCTTCGGTATTGCCCTGTTTGTCGGTAACGTAGCGCTTTCCGCCGTCAAGCTTGTAAATACACATAAGCAGCTTGAGTACGGTGCTTTTTCCGCAGCCGCTGTGACCTGTGAAAGCCACATACTGCCCTTTTTCTATTTCTACGCTGATGTCACGGAGGACGACAGGCATAGTTTCTTTACTCAGCTTACGGACGCTGTCACCTGACGGATAGTAAGCGAATTCAGCTTTTTCAAGTCCGATGGCTTTAAGACTGTTCTTGTAAAAATCGAGAGTTTCGTTTATATCCATAGGTACAGTTTCGGCATCGTTCTCAAATTCCTCAATTTCCATAAGTCTCTCAGCACTTGCAGTCATAGCGAAATACTTAGGCAGATAGCCTGTGATATTTGCAAAAGGGGACTGTATCTGTGAGATGAGCTGCGTTATAGCGGTAAGAGTACCGTAGCTTATTGTGCCTGTGAGGATTCCATAGCCGCAGTAGATTATACCGCCCACATACATACCCTGCATACCTGTCTGAAAGCCGATGTTGCAGATATTTGAGAAGCGTATACGCTTCATGCGCGCTTTCTTATGGTCAGCCATTTTTTCAACAGCCTCGTCTTCGGTCTGTTTTTCAGCCGCAAACGAGCGTATCATCATCATACTGCCAAGATGCTCCTGAAGAAAAACTCTCAGCTTTCCGTCGCGCTCCTGAATGTTCTTATGCAGTCGTTTCAGTATCTTTCTGAAGCCGTAAGTTGCAAAGAGTAAAACTATTCCTATGGGCAGAAGTATAAGCGCAAAACGATGATCGAGAACTATCATCATTATCATTGCACTTACCATTTTAACTATCATTCCTGCAAGTCCGGGCAGTATCTCAACGCTGTTCTGAGAGACAACGACCGTATCATTTGTAAGGCGGTTGAGCCACTCTCCTGAGTGAACTGCGCTGACTGTTCCGAAATCTTTTTTCAGGATATTATCCAGAAGTCTCTGCTTGAAAAGATTTTCAAGGGAAGAGCGCGAAAGCTCCTCAAGCCAGCGTATTATCGCTCTCATACCAACTTGTGCAAGGACAAGCAGTATTATCATTATAACATAAAACAGGAAACCTTTTCTGTCGCCGTCAACGGCATTGTCAACGATGTTTCTCAAAATGAGTGCATACAGCACT
>SFFP01000298.1 GCA_004556875.1 Ruminococcus flavefaciens | reverse complement strand
TTTATATCAGCCTTAACGCTTGGGTTTGCCTTGCTGATAACGGTAACTATACAGCTTCCGGCGGATACTCCGTAAACATTTCCCCATCTGTCAACGCTTGCAATAGCAGGGTTTGAGCTTGTCCATACCTCTTCCACGTTAAGAGCAGTTTTAGGGAGCATTGTTACATAAGATATATCGTTAGTGCCCACGAGGATATTCATCTCATACTTGCTGAGCTTTATTTCGCGTACCTTTGCGGGGTCAGTAACCGTAACGTTTACAGAAGCGTGTACATTTGGATTTGAGCGGCTGTATACAGTGACAATACACGTTCCTTCCGATATACCTGTTATTGTACCGTCTTCGCTTACTGTGGCGACAGATGTGTCGGAGCTTGACCACAATTCGCTCTTGTTAGCGGCATTTGCAGGGAGCATTGTAACGTATGATACATCGCTGCCTCCTACGGGTATAGCGATTTCTGATTTGCTGAGTCTTATAGCAGTTACCTTGTTCGGGTCAGTAACGGTTACATTTATTGCAGCGTATACATTAGGGTCAGCAAGACTGTATACGGTAACAGTACACTTTCCCTCTGATTTTCCGACTATCCAGCCTTCCTCATTTACAGTTGCAACAGTTGGGTCTGAGCTTACCCATCTTTCCTTTTTGTTTGTGGCATTTGCAGGGAGCATTGTTACGTATGATATATCGCCGCCGCCAACAGGAACAGTTATCTCAGATTTGCTGAGCTTGATGGTATTTACCTTGTTCGGGTCTTTGACTGTAACTTTGATGTGGGCAGTAACAGCAGGATTGTTTATGCTCTGTACAGTTACGATGCATTCGCCTTCAGAAAGCGGGAATATCCAGCCTTCATTATCGACTATGGCTACCTTTTCATCTGAACAGCTCCAGATATCGCGGTAATCCGTTACGGTAAGAGGAAGCATGGTAACGTAAGAGATACCGCCGCCCTCTCCTATATTAAGAGTCATCTCTGTTTTGCTCAGCTGTATTGCCTGAACCTTGTACGGGTCCTGATATGTTGTGGTCACAGTGGTGCTTGTAACAGGAGCAGCCGTTGCAGTAGTTGTAGTGGTCGATGATGAAGCGGAAGATGTGCTTGTGGTCACAGGTGCAGCTGTTGTAGTAGTTGTAACAGGCACTGAGGTAGTTGTGGTCGTCGGAGGTGCTGTTACTGTAGTGATTTTAGGAGCTGCAGTAGTAGTTACATGTGCAGCCGTAGTTGTGGTAGTTTTAGGCACAGCCGTTGTGGTCGTGGTGGTTACAGGCGGCTGAGAGTCTTTTTTCATGAATTCCTCAATGGAAAGAGTTCCGTTTGTGGAAATATATGAATAGTAAGAAAGAATACCTGAAGCATCTATTGAGTCGACATGACTATCCATATTTATATCAGCTGCGACTGTCTGTGACGGTGAAAGTCCTGAATCAAGGCTGTTTGATATCTTTGTGTAAGCCTTTAATATTGCTGATGCGTCATTTGCATCTATAAGATCATCATTGTTGACATCTCCGAGCTTTATGGTGATGATAGACCTTTTTATGACCGACGGTGGTCTAAGCTCTTCTGAGTTTGCAGAAGTAACGGCGGAGCTGCCGATATCGACTTGCTGCTGTGATGCTGTATCTGTTTTGTCCGTATAAGTCAACAGATCTGCTCCTGATGCCGAAATATCAGCGGCAGAAGCGGCGGCTGCGGAAAACTGACCTGCACACAGTGCAAGTGACAGCACAGGCGCTATTATTCTTTTAGCTCTCATTTTTTTCTCCTTCTATATTCAGTAAGCACGTTTTGTGCTAATGATATGATAGTTGTCGTTTTTTGTTACATAAATATAACTAAAACGGCAATTTTAATTATATCACAGAAACGCAAAAAATGGAAGACAAAAAGCAAAAAAATACTACTTTTCCTGAGTTTTTCGTAGTTTTCCATAAAAAAGAGCTGCCCGATAACGGCAGCTCTTGAACAATGTTTGTTTTTATTTGTATGATTCAGGCAGTTTAGGTATAAGATTGAGCAGTTTTCTCTGTATAGAAGTTGCATCATTTGCCGTTATACCTGTACCATTCTGGTAAACATCTCCGTTTGCGGTACCCTGAAGAGTTATGTGATGTGTGTCAGTACCGTCAACGCCATATTTGTCTGGATTTGCAAGGCTCTGCATGATGAGTACAACATCGCTGAGGTCAACTTCATTGTCGCAGTTTGCATCGCCCCAGAGGGTAGCAGCCCCAGAGGGTAGCAGTCGGAGTCTTGGGAGCTGTTGTAGTTGTAGTTGTAGTAGTTGTTGTCGTAGTAGTTGTTGTGGTGGTCGTAGTTGTAACAATGTCGTAGTATACTTCGATATTATCAACTGTTATAGAGTCGCTTTCACCGTAGTAATAGCCGAAAACTACATTTCCGTCTGAGTTTACTATATTCTTGTCAGGAGTTGCTCCTGTGATATCTGTAGGAAGTACCCACATTATCTCTGCGGACTTACCTGCATCGAGCACAACGGAGTTTACAGGCTCCTGATACCAGTAATCGTCAGCCTTGCTTGTAGTACCCGTACCTGTGCCGTAGACAAGCTTTTTAACGTCCTTCTTTGCGGATACGTCAAATCTGACAGCATAAACCTTCATATCGTTTTCAATTCCCAGGTCAGAGTATGCAACTTCCAGATTTTTCTTTGAGTCGGATGTGGCTGTGCAGTCAAGAGTCTTGCCTATAGCAGTCTTTATGGATTTTGTGTAAGGTATAGTCTTGGTCACGGTATAAGTAAGAGCAGCGCTTGTGATAGTAACAGGGTCATCTTCTGTTATTTCTGTATACTTGCTTGCGTCCTTTGTGCCGTACCAGAACTGGAAACCGATAGCGTCAGACGGGGCAGTGGTCTGGCATTTCTGGACCTCAGCAGGAACATCCCATATACACTCTATCCATTTGCCTGCGCTTTCCAGTGTAGTGCCCTCGCCGATATCCTTCAATCCGAATTCAACGCCTGCTTCTTCGAATTCTGCACGGGAGTCCTCACCCATTTCGTTATACCAGTAGCCTGCCTCGTCCTTGCCCTCGATAATGCCCTGTTTAGCATATTCTGTATCGGCGGCAGAGCCTTTTTCAACGTTAGTACCGCAGCCATACATAAATTTATCAACGTCGTAATCAGCTTCGACAATAACATAGAGCGACTCTATAGTTATCTGTTCGTTCTCATCTCCGCCCTTTATGCCGAAATCGCTGTACTTGAATTTATGGCTGTTGATAGGCGATGTATCTGTTATCTTTTCGCCCTTTGAAGTATAATAATCCTCGTCGTAGCCTACTGTCAGGTCATAGTCGAGCTCATCAAGCTGTTTTGTAACTGTTGTTGAAACAGTTGCAGTTCCGTCCTTATTATCCTTGAAGCTCCATGAACCGCTTTTTTTGTTTTTTGAGGCCGCAGAAGAGCTGCTGCTTGATGAAGAGGAAGAACTGCTGCTTCCGCCGCTGAATTCCACACCTGTAAGGGTAACAGAGTTATCGACCATATCACTCTTAGAGTTGTCCCAGTGAGCTGAGTAATAGCATCTGAATTCAAATGAGCCGCCGGGCTTGATACCTGCCTTTTTTAGGTCGATAGTAATGGTGCTTGAAGACTTGTCAAGCTTGCAGGCAGTACCCTCTACCTTAGAACCTGCTCCGCCTTCCATCCATTTGCCGCTCTTGTCGAGTTCGAGCCAGTATGGGTCTTCTGCAGTTGAGCAGCCAAAACCATAGGAAAAGCTCTGTCCCGAGTAGCTTGTACTGAGGGTGAATGTTACAGAGTCAGCGCCGTCTGTTGGGAATGTACCCTTATAGACTGAGTCTACCTTCATAGACTGCGACAGTCCGACATTGACAGGTGCTGAGATAGAGCCTGACGGAGTTGCTGCGCAGACAGGAACTGAATAGAAGGGGACAGCAGACGCTGCCAGTGCGAGGCTCATGACTGAAGCTGTTATTCGGTTTGAGAGATGGTTTTTCATTGCGTATCATCCTTTCAGAAAAAAATAAAATAAGGTGTGCAAAACGTATTTGTACACGCACATTATAGCACTTTTTGGAATGGCAAATGTTAACAAATTGTTAATATTTAGATAAAATAGGTATAAAGTTTTTATATGTTGTAAATTTATTGTATACAATCACTATCTCTAAAATAATGATATAACAAAAAGCTCCGCCGAATTGTTCAGCGGAGCTAAAATATCAATATGTTGTTGTAGTTGTTGAAGATGGAGAAGATGCCTGTGTAGTTACTCCCTCTTTTGGGGTCTTGAGGATAGTTTCCTTCAAGTCGCCGCCAACCGCCCATACGTTGTTATGGGTCTTACATGATACGGTGACATTATACGAGAACTGATCCTTTGATGTATCGGCTCCCAGCAGATTTACTTCTGCAAGGAGATCGTTAGGCGTGATATCGTCGATAATATCGGCAGGGCCTACCACCTTGACCTTGACCTGTGGTGTAAGTATGGTATAATCATAATTATCCTTAGGCACATTTGTCAGGTGAATATCATTGAGGACAAGTTCTTTTGATGAAAGTCCCTCGCTGTCAAGAGTTACATTTACTCTGTCTGTTCCCGAGATATTCTTTACATTGGTCAGAGCGAGCATCTTCTCAAGGTCAGTATCTTCAGAATAGCCGATATCCAACGTACTGAGAGTCAGCTTGATCTGCAGCGGATCAGGGATATTTGTTTCTGAGCTGCTTGCAGCTAAGGTAACTGTATCA
>SFFP01000297.1 GCA_004556875.1 Ruminococcus flavefaciens | reverse complement strand
AGAAGAACAATTATTATCAGGGGTTCTTTGAGTTTATGTCCTATTTCAGAATGAAGATATGCGGGCTATGGACGCAAAACGGCAGCTCGTTTATCGGGCTTATGTCAATCTGCTGATGAATCAGACAGAATTTTTACGCAAGAACAAGTTTGAACTTAATAAAATGGTCGCCGGTGTGACAACAAAGGGCAAACTAATCGAGGTAGATGACATCTGTCCGAGCCTGGACTTCTGCGTTCACGAAATAGAGCATATAGCACTCATGACACCTGATAAGCTAACACCTGATACCATGTTAAAAGTGTATGCTAAGCGTGGCTATAAGGTCAATTCGTGGGAAGATACGGAGATTCTTCGTGTTACACAGCAGCTCCACACCAATGTAGTGGCGTATTTAACTCCATACATCAATGAATTTACGATAGATATTATCCCACAGGCAAGTTTCAGTCCTGTCCTCGGAGAGTATCTGAAAGATGTTCCGGTCTTAGTTAAAAACAGCGATGCTTTCAAAGAAACCCTCTGTCACCGTCGCAAAACGCTCTCTGCGAACGGATTGAAGATTCATTTTGAAAACAGCACTTTCACAAAAGATGTGCTGCTCAAAGAGATCTATCATAACGGTGCGATCGTGTGCCTTTATCGTATCGAAACTACTCAGGGCGAAACGGCAGGCTTCTATAATACACAGACAAAGCAATTCGTTTCGATGTTCACACACACCGAGGAACAAACTACTCTGTTGGGAAACTATATCGAGAATACGATTCTATGGTGTTATGCGGCATTTGTAGGATCGGATACAAGTATTCTGCCGACCGCAGAGTCTTATAACGAGTATCTCAGCGATCCAAACGCAGAGATCACATTCACCTCAATTGGCGGAAAGCTGCGAGTTCCGACGGAAACCAAGCATATCCGTACCATTGCAGGAGATGACCGCTATGAAACCGAGGTCAGGCATATAAGCGGTTATATCCGTAAGCTGCCGGACGGACAGAAGGCTTCGGAACGGGCGGTAACTCTCGCTCAGTCGCTCGGTTATGACCTTGCAGACAATGAAACCTATGTACAGCCGTTTGAGCGTTCAAGCTGGATAATCAGGAAATAATCATTACAAGAGGGCTTTTGCACAATGCAGAAGCCCTCTTGTTATCTATGAAAGAGATAATATTCTATATCTGCATAAACGCAGGCTTCGGCTCAGGATAGTCCTTTGCTTTCTCCATAACCATATTCGTCAGAGCCTTCTTCGCTATCCTGCTGGGATCACTGTTAGGGCGAACCCACTCACGCAGGCTGTCTTTACCGAGAATAAGAGGCATTCGATCATGGATAGAGCTTACGGGTTCGACCGATTCTCTTGTTATGACGGCAAACATCGGTATCTGGACACCTCTATGCTCCTCAAAGCGGTACAGTCCTGCGAGGTATGTGATCTCAGCCCCTTCCGGCTGTATCGCATACTTTTCTTTTTTGATGTTCCGCTGTTCATTTGCGTTACGATAGCCGACCTCGGAGGGCGGTATACCCCATTCGTAGTACCACGATGCTGGTATCACACATCTCCGCCTGAACCATGAGTCTTTCCATACGGGCTTCTGGTCTGCTGTTTCGATACGGCAGTTGATAAGCGGTTTTGATGATTGTTCGACCGTGAAGCCCCATATCATCGGGAACACCGCCATATTGCCTTGCTTGTTCGGAGCGAACACCGCTGCCATATCAGTGGGACGGATATTGCCCGACATTGTTTTAGGCTTTGACATAGCGTTCATCATGCTAAATGCAAGCGGGAGTTGTTGAGCTTTATCTATTATTGGCGATAAAGACTTATAATCTGCATAAAACCAAGTGCACATGATAGCATAGCTCCTTTACATCATTATGTTGGGTTACACCTTTTACATGGTGAATAGCCTTGTTCGATTACCTCATCTATATTACCTGTGAACTCTTGCTTGTTGTGTTCCGCCATATCTTCAACCGAGGAACACCACGGATAATGGATTTTCTTCGTGTTTTTGTTTAGTATATAGGTCTGAGAAACATCATCTTCTGCACCTGGAATTAATCTATCATCTGCAACTTGCGATTCTTCTTCCGCATAAGTATCAAGCACGATGTCGCTATCCGTATCGAGCCAGTTGTCACCAGTTGCATAGTCTATCCTCACTCCTGGCTGAGAATTATAGCAGAACACATTGAAGCATAGTCCTTGACCACTATCCTCAACAGACAATCCCTCCATAAGAACGCCTGTTGCGACTAAATTGTTACCCTCAAAGACAGGCGTAACCCTATACATTACATGATTTCCTGTCGATCTGATATATTCAGCCGTTTTGTTTTCAAACGGCAGCATACCCTGAGTATTCATGTATCTGGTGCCTGTTATCAAGTTGCTTAGGTTCGCATTTTCGCCTGTGAGCTGATAGCCGATCAAATGACAACGGTTATACAGGTATTTTCCTTCAACAAAATCATACTTGCTTATCTGCCAGCCGGAGGGCTTTATCATTC
>SFFP01000296.1 GCA_004556875.1 Ruminococcus flavefaciens | reverse complement strand
ACTACGCCTAAAAAGCTTATAAAAGCTCTGTTGACCAGTTGAGTGACTGTATCTTGTTGTCAACAAGACGAAGCTCCTTTGACATATCGTCTATCTGCTTCTGAAGCTTAACAACGTCAACAGTGCTGAGTATTTTTATCTCGCTCATTCTTGCACGTCTTGCGGTCTGACTTGCATTTGCGGCAAGGTCCTTGTATACTGATATTTTAAGCTTTAATGCGTCCTTTTTGGCAATAAGCTCAGTGATAGTACAGCCGTCTGAAACTGTTGCACAGTTGGTCTGATTTATCCTGCGCATAAGCTCTTCAAGGCGAGCTGTTGAGCTGTCAAGCTCCTTGATGAGCACCTTAGGGTCTTCCGCAGGCTTTTCGTTTTCCTGCACTATTGCGTTGTTTATAAGACGCGCTCTCAGCTGTTCGATATTGCAGTTGAGGTCAGCTCTTTCCTGTAATGCTTCTGCCAGTTTCATATATATCCTCCTTGTTCAGCTATCAGCTCTTTTATTGTCATTGTAATCATAAAACATTTCGTCCATTAGCTTGTCGTAATCACTGCTGTCACCGGATGCCGCACGAATAAGCGCACCTGCGTTTCTGAAAGCAAGCCTGAAATATAGCCAGTCGCCCATATCATCGTATTTCCGGGTAGAATTTATAAGATGATTTCTCCTGAGACAACCGTATTTCTTACCGCACTTCTTTCCATAGGCTCTGAGAGCCTTAGCCGTAGCGATATCCTCGCCTGCCTTTTTCTCGACAAAGCCGCCGATCGCGTCAAATGTACGCTTTTCTGCCCAGAAAATTCCGCAGTAAAGTCCCGTTATTCCAAAGCCTGCACGGCACATGATGTCATTTATCCACAGCGCC
This sequence comes from Ruminococcus flavefaciens, assembly GCA_004556875.1. GTDB lineage: Bacteria > Bacillota > Clostridia > Oscillospirales > Ruminococcaceae > Ruminococcus > Ruminococcus flavefaciens_S. Next base: position 1,665 of record SFFP01000296.1, on the reverse strand, counting down.
GCAGAATATCTCTCAAAGCGCAGAGGTGCTCCGCCGCCTATGTACTTACCGCTGTTCAGCATACCAAGTATCTCTCTCAGTGTACCCTCAGTCATGCGGTTGTCGCAGTCAATTGTGACTATGACTTTTCCTCGCGCCGCTTTTATGCCTGCATTTCGCACTGTAGCTATGCACCTGCTCTCGTCCGTTACAACACGCGCTCCGTTTTCAGCGGCAAGCTCTGCGGTACGGTCTGTACAGCGATTGCAAACCACTATTATCTCAACGCCGCACTTAACGCACGACGCGGCAAGCTTTACAGAGTCGATACAGCGGACAACGTATTTCTCCTCATTATGCGCAGGAATTATTACCGATACCTTTATTTCAGCAGACATATCCAGTTCTCCTTCGCTAAGATTTGTATTACGACTCTATAAATTATATCACCTTTGCCCAATTTGGTCAATAGAAACCGCCTCTTATACTATTATAAAAAGAAAATTTCAGATTTTTCGCGAAAAATGCTTGACTTTTCGGGTTGGGTATGTTATAATTTTAGTACCTCGTTGGGGGTTTATTTTTTTGTCCCCGTGGCGAGGGAGGCAAACAACCTACCTTTGGTAACAAAGGAAGTACTAATTCAGGAGGTGCCGATATGAGAGTAAAGGTTACTTTAGCTTGTACAGAGTGCAAGCAGCGCAACTATGTTTCCAAGAAAAACAAGAAGAACGACCCTGACAGAATTGAAATGATGAAGCATTGCAAATTCTGCAGAAAGCATACTCTTCACAAGGAAACAAAGTAATCGGAAGGGGTATTTTTATGGCTAAGAATACAACTTCGGAGAAGAAGTCCGAGAAAAAAGAAGGCGGCAAGATCCGCAAATGGTTCAAGGACCTCAAAGTCGAATTCAAAAAAGTGGTTTGGCCATCCAAGAAAACAGTCATCAACAATACATCAGTAGTTGTAGGTGTTATTCTTGCAGCAGCAGTTCTCGTAGGCCTGATTGATCAGGGATTTTACGGTCTCTTCCGTTTAATCTACAATGCAGGCTAATTCTTAGGAGATCAGGAGGATCATTATGTCAGAAGCAGCAAAGTGGTATGTTATCCACACATATTCAGGCTATGAAAATAAGGTAGCTCAGAATATAGAAAAGGTTGTAGAAAACCGTAAGCTTCATGAACTTATCCAAGAGGTCAGAGTTCCTACCGAAATGGTGACTGAGATCACCGACGGAAAAACCAAAGAGATAGAGCGCAAGACCTATCCCGGTTATGTTCTCGTCAAAATGATAGTTACTGACGACTCATGGTATGTCGTAAGAAATACCAGAGGCTGTACAGGATTTGTCGGACCGGCATCTGAGCCTACTCCCCTTTCTGAAAAGGAAGTCAAGTCGCTCTTTGGCATTGATGTTTCCTCTGTTGAGGTCAACTTCAAGGTCGGCGATAAGGTGCAGATCTCAGGTACAGCTATGGACGGCTTCATCGGCGTCGTTCAGAACATCGACCTCGAACAGCGCAGCGTAGACCTTCTGGTCTCAATGTTCGGTCGAGAGACCCCCACTACCCTGCCTATCAGTCAGGTCGTTGCAGTGGAGGGCTGACGCCTTCTCAAGGCAAAACAAGGTCAAAAAGAAGTCCGCAGTATGGACTTCCGTGGGAGAGGTAAAATTATCAT
>SFFP01000295.1 GCA_004556875.1 Ruminococcus flavefaciens | reverse complement strand
TCTGGGATACGAGTTTGATGAAAATGATGCACATGATGTGAAGTTATTGTGTGAGACACTTCATATCGAAATTCCAAATGAGTATAGATAACTGCAAATCCCAGTTTGTAGAACTACACTCAAACAGCAAGGACACCCTTGCTGTTTTTTTTATTTACCCCTCTCCGTTTTCCACTGATAGTACATCTTTCCGTTGTACGGATTCTCCACGATCTCAGGGCAGACGATCGTCTTTTTGCCCTTAGAGGTGTAGCTTGTGGACTTGCCGTCAAGCAGTCCCTTGATCTGAGCATCGGAGAGAGATATCCCATACACTTTTGCGATATTCATACCGCACTTACCCTTGCAGTACCAGCCAAATTTACCCTTGACTACATCTGCACCGCATTTCGGGCATTTGCCGATAGGCTCATGACCGCCGTCAGAAAAAGAAACAGACTTATCCACAGAGCCGTATTTACTGCACATCTCAGTGATAAACTGTTGAATACCCGACATAAAGACCGTTTCGGGCAGCTCGCCGTGTTCGATCTGCTGTAGCTTTGATTCCCATTCAGCCGTCAGCTTTGCAGACTTGACCTCATCGGGAACGACCTTGACAAGTTCCTTGCCTCTGTCTGTTGCCCTGAGCTGTTTGCCGTCACGCTCAACATAGCCGTTTTTCACAAGTGATTCAATGGTTGCGGCCCGTGTCGCAGGAGTACCGAGTCCCTTTTTCTCCGTATCATCGTCATAGTCCTCGTTGCCTGCACGTTCCATAGCAGATAACAGCGTATCTTCCGTGTAGGGCTTCGGAGGACTTGTGAAATGTTCGCCATTGCTTGCTGCTACCGTGAAAGTCTGTCCCTCAGATACCGCAGGAAGAGCTTTTTCATCGGGCTTTTCCTTGTCGGTCTGCCTGATAAAGCGTTTCCACCCCATATCAAGGACGGTTCTGCCTGTTGCCGTAAACTCCGTGCCGTTGCAGATACCCGTCAACTTGACAGCATCGTACTTATGAGCCGGAGCCGTTGCACAGATCAGCTTAGTGGCGATCAGGGTAAGGATATTCTTTTCACCTGTCGGCAGAGAAGAAAGATCAGCCGTGGCGATACCGCTTGTGGGGATAATTGCATGATGCCCTGATACTTTGCTGTTATTGATAACCTTCTGTATGTCAGGCGTATGGGCAATACCAAACCCGAAATAGCTGTCACAGAGCTTCGTCACTTCAAGAGCTGTCTGAGCCATATCATCGCTGAGATACTGGCTGTCGGTGCGGGGATAAGTGACGAGCTTACCCTCATAAAGTGACTGAGTATAGTCAAGTGTCTGCTGCGCCGTGTAGCCAAAAGCCTTGTTTGCTTCACGCTGTAAGGTTGTCAGATCGTAGAGCTTTGGTGCTTTATCGGTCTTGACCTCACGCTTGACAGAGCTGATAGTGACCGTACTGCCGTCACAGGCAGATACAAGCGCATCGGCAGACTTCTCATCATCAATCCTTGCAGATGATAACGTAAAAGCACCGCAGTTGAGGTCAGCTGTAAAATACTTCTGCTTTACAAAGCCGTTTACCTCCGCATCACGCTGAACGATCATTGCAAGAGTAGGTGTCTGCACTCTGCCGATATTGAGCTTACCGCCATATCGAACGGAAAACAGCCGAGAGCCGTTCATACCCACAAGCCAGTCTGCTCTTGCACGGGCATAGCCTGCATTGAACAGGTTATCGTATGCGGACATAGGCTTCATATTAGAAAGTGCCTTGCGGATAGCGGATTCCTCAAGAGAAGAAACCCATAAACGCTTCACAGGCTTGCGGCACCGAGCCATGTTATACACATAGCGGAAGATACATTCTCCCTCTCTGTCCGCATCGGTCGCACAGATGATCTCTGTTACCTCGTCCTTATTCATAAGGTTTTTCAGAAGATTGTACTGAGCCTTTGTGCTGTCCGTAATCTGAAACAGCCAGTTGTCGGGAATCATAGGAAGCTGAGAAAAGCTCCATTTCTGATTCCAGCCGTTGCCGTAGTCATTCGGAAACTTCAAGCCTACCAAATGACCGACACACCACGATACAATATATCCGTTGCCTTCGGTGTAACCTTTCTTTGTAGCGTCCGCACCTACTACGGAACTGATTGCACGGCTTACACTGGGCTTTTCGCCCACGATTAGAATTGCCATATATCGACTTCCTTTCATTTTTATTTCCCAAAATCGAAAATCACTTGATTTCGGGAAATAGATGTGGTATAATAAACACATACACCTTGCTGACGCAAGGCGAGGGGCTTGCGCCCCTTTGCGGACTTTCGTCCGCTGTGCTTATTGACGGCTTCGCAAAAATGCCCTTGCAAGCAAGCATTTTTGCTTCATGGTATAATAAGGTTAAAGGAGCGTGAGTTCTTATGAAACTGATTGAACGAAAAGACTATCTCGAAAAAGTGATAAATGTGATCGGTACTCCTGATATAAAGGTCATAACAGGTGTCCGCCGAAGCGGTAAGTCCAAACTGCTGGAAGCATTCAAAAGCCATGTGAGTGCTA
>SFFP01000294.1 GCA_004556875.1 Ruminococcus flavefaciens | reverse complement strand
AATAAAGACTACACAGGCAACTCTTTCAAGAGATATACAGCAGCTTTCGCTTGTAAAGCAGAGAGATGACAGCGGAGTTTACCGCTACTCAATGCCTGCGGCAGCAGCTGCTGAAAAGTCGCTTTTTGAAGAAGCTGTCCTTTCGGTAGATTATGCGATGAATACAATAGTTCTCAAGTGTCGTGCAGGCATGGCACAGGGAACTTGTGCAGCTATAGATTCTGTAGAACATCAGGGGATAGTTGGTACTATCGCAGGAGATGATACCATTTTTATCCTTGTAAGAAGTGAAGCAGATGCCAAAAAGCTGTCAAAAAGATTCCGCAGTGAGCTTTTTCCGAGGAGGTAGGCTCTGAGAAATGTTAAAGGAAATATACATACAAAATCTTGCAGTGATCAAAGAAGCGGTTATTCCGCTTGACAAAAGGCTTAATATTTTCACAGGCGAAACAGGTGCAGGTAAGTCAATACTTATAAACGGTATCAATGCTGTACTCGGACAGCGCTGTACGAAAGACATAGTTCGTACAGGCTGTGACAAGGCTGTAATTACCGCGCTGTTCACAGAGCTTTCCAAAGAAGTCTGCAACAAGCTTGATGAGCTTGGTATTGCACACGATGATGACGAGATAACCGTAACAAGAGAGATAAGCGCTGACGGCGGAAGTGTTTCGCGTATAAACCACAGAACAGCTTCTGCGGCACTTCTCAAAGAGATAGGCGCAATGCTCATTAATATCCACGGACAGCACGACAATCAGATACTTCTTGACAGTGAAAGGCATTTGCAGATACTTGATGATTTTGGCGGAGATGATACGCTTCTCAGTGAATACAGGGTGACATTCCGTGAGCTTCAGCAGACTGCCCGTAAGCTCGGTGAGCTTAAAAAGCTTGAGCAGTCACGCGTTGAGAGAAGCCGTTATCTCAATGAGATAATTGATGATATTGGCGAGCTTGAACTCCATGAGGGCGAAGATGATGAGCTTGAAAAGGAGTATGAGAGCGCTAAGAATTCCGAAAAAATAATCATCGCCATAAAGAGCGCCATAAGTGCTATAACAGGAGAAGAAGCGGCTACGGATATGCTTGTATCAGCAGAGACTGAGATAGCAGGCTTTACAGATAGCAATGAAAGTCTTAATGTGCTTTATGAAAGAATTTCAGCCGCTGAGATAGAGCTGGCTGATATTGCTTCCGAGCTTGAGAGCATTGCCGATAAGGTCGAGCTTGACGGACAGCGCCTTGAATACCTCGGTACACGCCTTAATGCAATAAACAAGCTGAAGCGCAAGTACGCATCAGACTGTGAAGGACTTGTCAAGCTTTATGATGATGCCTGCCGCGAGATCATGCAGCTTGAAAGCTCAGATACTGAGATAAAGGAGCTTATGACAAAAAGAGAGTCACTTCTCCACAAAGTCACGGAGCAGGCTAAGGCATTGTATGAATATCGTGAAAAGGTAGCAAAGCGCTTTACCGAGCGTGTTACCGCAGAGCTTGAATTCCTTAACATGGCAGGTGTTATAATCGCAGTCCGCCATGAAAAGGGAAAGCTTACGGTGAACGGTATGGATTCCGTTGAGTTTCTGATATCAGCAAATAAGGGTGAAGAGCCAAAGCCTATATCAAAGATAGCCTCAGGCGGTGAGCTTTCGCGTATAATGCTTGCGCTGAAAAGCGTAATTGCAGATAAAGACTCTATCCCGACAATGATATTTGATGAGATAGACACAGGTGTAAGCGGCAAGGCTGCACAAAAGATAGGTATAAAGCTCAGAGAGATAGGTAAGGTAAGACAGGTAATTTGCGTTACCCACCTTTCACAGATAGCGGTAATGGCTGACAACCATCTTCTCATAGAGAAACAGATAGTCGGAGACCGCACCGAAACTCACGTAATGCAGCTTGATATGGACGGCAGAGTCTCAGAGATAGCACGTATAATGGGCGGAGATGATCCCAGTGCACTCATGCTTGACAATGCCCGTGCAGAGATAGAGAAAGCATCTGAGCTTTGATGGAGGCGTTGATTTGAAGATTTACTCAACCAGACATGGAGAGACCGAATACAATAAGAAGGATATAATACTCGGTACGACTGATATTGATCTTGACGAAAAGGGCGAAAAACAGGCGCTTGAGCTTGCTGAAAAAATAAAAGCCATAGGTAATATCGACATAATGATAGTTTCACCTATGAAGCGAGCAATGAAAACAGCTCAGGCAGTAGCTGACAGATGCGGTATCAGCATGGTAGTTGACCAGCGCCTGAGAGAATGGGATTATGGAGAATATGAAGGCAAAGGACGTTTTACAGAGGGCTTTGCTGATAACAAAATTAATTTCGGGGTAAGAATGGGAAAGAACGGAGAATCACTTCTTCAGCTTTCTCACAGAGTGTATTCTGCACTTGATGATATTATTGAGAAATACAGCGATAAGACTGTTCTTATAGTAAGTCACGGCGGAGTATGCAGAGTAATTGAGACCTATTTTAATGATATGACAACTGAAAAGTTTGCAAACTGGTTCATGGACAATTG
>SFFP01000293.1 GCA_004556875.1 Ruminococcus flavefaciens | reverse complement strand
CCGAACAGTTCAGGCAGATACATTCGTGGGTTTCCTAGTCTATGTAAAAGGATTTTCCGCCGCAGTTTTTACAGGAAATATATTTTTTTTGTTTGTTTTCGTAAGTTTTTTTAAGATTTGATATTCCTAAAGCTTGGCTGCTGACTTTCGATAAGGTTGGGTAATGCTCAAAGTCACAGCTTTTGTCAAAGCCGCAGGCAGAGCATACTGTATTTTCTATTTCCTTTCCGCAAACAGGGCATAAATACATGATGTTCACTTCCTCTCTTGATTTGTAACAGGATTGTTGAATATACTATATCATAATGCATAAAAAAATAACGTATAATCAATAAAAATTTTACAGTCTATTTTCCGGTTTTTTTAATGGGATTTCTGAAAAAACTTGATTTTTTTCTTGAGTTATGATAAAATACTAAGGCAAAACACACGTCGCAGCATGCCGCTGAGGTGATTTGAAAGAATTTCGGGGCGGTAAATTCCGGTCTGTGACGGAGGTTTAACCTAAGGAGGAAATTAAAATGGCAGTAGTATCAATGAAACAGCTTTTGGAAGCAGGCGTACATTTCGGACATCAGACAAGAAGATGGAACCCTAAGATGGCAGAGTACATCTTCACAGAGCGTAACGGAATCTACATCATCGACCTTCAGAAGACAGTAAAGAAGCTTGACGAGGCTTACAACTTTGTTCGTGACCTTTCAACAGAGGGCAAGACAGTTCTCTTCGTTGGCACAAAGAAGCAGGCTCAGGAGTCCGTTAAGGAAGAGGCAGAGCGTGCAGGTGCTTACTATGTAAACGCAAGATGGCTCGGCGGAATGCTCACAAACTTCACAACAATCAAGAGAAGAATTGCAAGACTTAAGCAGCTCCGTGCTATGGAAGCTGACGGTACATTCGATCTCCTTCCAAAGAAGGAAGTTATCAAGCTCAACCTCGAGATCGAGAAGCTTGAGAAGTTCATGGGCGGTATTAAGGATATGCCAGGCGTTCCTGGATGTCTCTTCATCGTTGACCCAAGAAAAGAGAAGATTGCTGTTTCTGAGGCTAAGAAGCTCGGTATCCCTGTTGTTGCTATCGTAGACACAAACTGCGATCCTGACGATGTTGATTATGTAATCCCAGGCAACGACGACGCTATCCGTGCTGTTAAGCTCATCGCAGGCGCAATGGCTAACGCTATCATCGAAGGCAGAGAGGGCGCAATGGGCGCAGCAGCTGCTGAGGCTGAAGAAGCTGAGGAGACAAAAGAGGAGTAATTCTCTGATTTAATTTGATTAAAAGAGATATAAATATAAACATCTTATCTGAAAGGATTGATTAAAATGGCATTTACAGCTCAGGACGTAAAGGCATTGAGAGAGAAGACAGGCTGCGGCATGATGGATTGCAAAAAGGCTTTGACACAGGCTAACGGCGATATGGATGCAGCTATCGACTTTTTGAGAGAGCAGGGCCTTGCAAAGCAGGCAAAGAAGGCAAGCAGAATTGCTGCTGAGGGTATGGCTTATGCTACAACAAACGATACAAACGACCTCGGTGTTGTTATCGAAGTAAATGCTGAGACAGACTTCGTTGCTAAGAACGATGAGTTCCAGGCATTCGTTAAGACTTGTGCAGCTACAGTTATGGAGAAAAATCCTGCTGATGTTGAGGCTCTTCTTGCTGAGACAGCAGTTGGTTCTGATAAAACAATCGGCGAGCTTCTCCAGGAGAAGGTTCTCGTTATCGGCGAAAACATCAAAGTTAGAAGATTCCAGAGAGTTGAAGGTCCTTGCGTTGCTTACGTTCACGCAGGCGGCAAGATCGGCGTTATCGTAACATTTGAGACAGACTTGGCTTCAAAGCCAGAGTTCGTTGCTTACGGTAAAGACCTCGCTATGCAGATTGCTGCTCTTAACACAGCTTACCTCTGCAAAGAGGATGTTCCAGCTGAGGTTTTGGAGCATGAGAAGAAGATCATGACAGAGCAGGTTATCAACGAGGGTAAGCCAGCTAACATCGCTGAGAAGATCGTTATGGGTAAAATCGGCAAGTACTACAAAGAGAACTGCCTCCTCGATCAGGAGTTCGTTAAGGACAACAAGCAGAACATCCAGCAGTACACAAACGCTACAGCTAAGGCTCTCGGCGGCTCTATCAAGGTAACAGGCTTCATCCGTTACGAGAAGGGCGACGGCATCGAGAAGCGTCAGGACGACTTCGCAGCAGAAGTTGCAAGCATGGTAAAATAATTTTCGAATTTCCACGGAAATAACTATATAATAAATATCAACCGCAGACTTATTATGCTCTGCGGTTTTTCTTTTGTGTATAATAGATATAAACTACATATCTTTTTGTGAACTCTAATGAGTTTGATGAAATTGTTGACATGTTGATATATATTTAGTAAAATTAAATTAGGAAATAGGATTATTGTTAAATAATTTCAAAATAAAGAGGTGATATTTATGAAAAAAAGGCGGAATTTTATTTGTTATAGTCGTGGTTATTGCCATTATTGTTTTTGGTATATGGATAACCAGCGAACTGTCAATGCATGAGGAA
>SFFP01000292.1 GCA_004556875.1 Ruminococcus flavefaciens | reverse complement strand
CTGCAAGCCTTAAAGACCTTCGTGATGCAGCACTTCTCAACAACGAGGCTGTTGCTATCAAGGCTCTGCATAAAATGGTACCTACATTTATTACACCTGAGGAATTCAATACAAAGGAGCTTCAGACAATATGTGAGGCTTCGGATAAATAAGGTAAACTGCACCGCAGCTGAGAATATCGGCTGCGGTGCTTTTTTGCGCAAAGCCTGCGCACCCGTTTTCGCGGCATAGATGAAAAAACGGTAAATCTTTTTCTGCGGCTGTTGCTATTTTTATTCCTTTATGTTATAATAATTATATCTATACATATATAATGTGAAAGGGAGCGTTCGGTTCTTTCGTGCTCTCTTTCGGGAGTTGATGAAATGATAAATTTTTGCACTATTGATGAGGAAATAAACGAATCAGGCACAAGCGAGGTCATGGGCAGTATCCAAGACTCTGTGGAAAGGACCTCGGGTCTTTTCAGCGATGCGGCAAGCTATCTCCAAAAGGCGCTTCCGCTGGTAGTCATTGCTTTGCTGATACTTTTTATAGGTATCCTTATCTCAAAGCTTATAGCTAAAATAGTCGGTAAGGCTGTTTCAAAGTCCAATGTAAACGGCGCGGCAAAGAGCTTTCTTGTGTCGCTGATAAAAATAATACTCTACATAGCAGTCATCATCATGGCATTGTCTGTACTCAAAGTGCCGATGTCTTCCATAATCACTATCTTAGGTGCGGCAGGTCTTGCTATCAGCCTTGCGCTTCAGAGCTGTCTCTCCAATCTCAGCGGCGGATTTATCATACTCTTTACAAAGCCTTTCACTACGGGTGATATAATCGAGCTTGACGGCTCAGTGGGGACAGTCCGCGATATCGGTATTTTCTATACGAAAATGGTGACCTTTGACGGCAAGACGGTCTTTATCCCGAATGGCAAGGTCACCGATGCAAAGATAGTCAACTATACGGAAACTCCGACAAGACGTATCGATATGAGCTTTGATATCAGCTACAGTGCTGATTTTGAAAAGGCAAAGGCTCTGATCCTTGATATAATCGAGAAAGAAAAGCTCATTCTCAAAGACCCTGCACCTGTGGTGAGAATGAGTTCACATAACAGCAGTTCGGTTTCCATCGCTGTGCTGGTATGGGTAAATAACAGCGACTTTCTTGGCGAGAGCTATAATATGACGGAAGCAGTAAAGACTGCATTTGATGAAAACGGTATAGAGATACCGTTCCAGCAGGTAGATATACACGTAAAGGATAAGATCTGATGAGCGAAACTAAGCAGAATGATACACCCAAAAAAGAACCCGAAAAGAAAAAGTCCAGCCTGTGGCCGTGGATATTGCTGTTGTTGGTAGTATGGTGGTTCAATAATTATACGCTGAAAACCAACGATGTCAGCATGAGTTCACCGAAAGTCGCAGAAAAACTGCGCTTTGCAGTGGTGGGAGACCTTCACGCGACAAAACACGGCATAAAGAACGATACCATATTCAAGGCTGTAGACGAAGCGAAGCCTGACGCGGTATTCTTCCTCGGAGATATGTATACCAGAGACAGCGAAAGCGAGCTTATGAACAAGCCTGTGGAGCTTGGCGAAAAGTTTACAGCGGCAGGATATCCTGTTTTTGCGGTTACAGGTGAACACGACACCGACAGAGAGTATATCGACGGTCTTGAAAAAGTCGGTGTGCACGTTATGGAATACGAGAGCGAATACCTCGATATAAAGGGAACTCGGATACAGCTTATGGGTATCGACAATGTTTACTACAGTCCCACATTTGACCTGAGGAATGAGTTCACCATTGATGACGGCTGTTTCAATCTGCTGCTGGCGCATATCCCGAATTATGAGAAATTTGCGGATTTCGGTGCAGATCTGACTATATGTGCGGATACTCACGGCGATATGGTACAGCTCCCGTTCGGAATGGGTCCCATGTATCATTCTGAAACTAAAACATGGTTTCCAAAGCTCAACGATAAGGAGCTTGAAATATATGACAAAGGCTTTTTTGACTACAACGGCGGAAAGATGTTCATAACATCGGGTATCGGAGCTTATCCAGGTCCTTTCCGTTTCAACAACCGTCCCGAAGTAGTCATAATGGACGTTGAACCAAAGAGGTGAAAAATATGAGCAGGGAAAATATTACAGACATAGCTGTGATCGGAGGTGGAGCTTCAGGACTGGCGGCGGCTATAGAGGCAAAAACTATCATGCCAAATGCAAAGGTCGTCATTCTTGAAAAGCTTGACAGAAAGGGTCTTGATATTACGATAGAGAACCTTGAAAGGTATATAAACGACGTTGCGGGTCTGAGGGTCATATGTTCATTCCCCTCGGATCTGTATCAGCTGGCGGATGCACTTTTGATGCAGGATGACGTTATCCTTATAGAAAAAAAGGATTACATGCAGAATCCGAAGCCGAACGGATACCGGAGTCTGCATTTGATTGTAACTGTCCCGATTTTTCTGGCCCGTGAAAAGCGTATGATGAAGGTCGAGATACAGCTTCGTACCATAGCAATGGATTTCTGGGCGAGCCTTGA
>SFFP01000291.1 GCA_004556875.1 Ruminococcus flavefaciens | reverse complement strand
GATAATGCACACCTATATCCACCCCGAAAGATATGATTTCTGGATACATATGGTCATGATGCCACTTCACTCCGATACTCCGGGCATCGAATACTGTACATACTCGCAGGAGCTTACTAAGCAGGGAAACGCCGATATGATGGCAAACACCTCTGCCGAGACTGCCTCAGCAGTCATCAAGACCTGTATAAAGCTCCGAAGCACCGATAATTTCCGCAAGACTATGGACGAGATAATCTGCGATATCAGAGACCTTTGCGGTGCAGACCAGTGCTGTATACTTCTTGCCGATTTCAAGGAAAGAACCTGTTCTGTCCTGGCAGAAGCTATTTATGACACCACAAGGACAAAGAATATGGAGTATTACCTTAACAATGACTTCTTCCCTATCGTTGAGTCATGGAAAAAGACTATCGCAGGAAGCTCATGCCTCATCGTTCAGAGCGAAAAGGATATGCAGGTACTAAAGGAGAGAAACCCTATATGGCACGATTCTCTTATAAGTGCAGATGTCAACAGTGTTGTTCTGTTCCCTTTAAAGCATAACAACGAGACTCTCGGTTACATATGGGCAGTAAATTTTGATACCTCAAACACGTCATGTATCAAAGATACCCTTGAGCTTTCAACTTACTTCATCGCGTCTGAGATAGCCAATTATCAGCTTCTTAAAAAGCTCGAAATAATGAGCTCCATTGACCTTCTCACAGGCATATACAACCGTAATGCAATGAATAACCGTATATTCCGCCTTACCTCAGGCAAGGAGCCTGCTCCTGACAGCTTCGGCATCATATTTGCTGACCTTAATGGACTGAAGCAGAAAAATGACGAAGAGGGTCACGTTGAGGGCGATAAGCTTCTTAAAGGCGCGGCGGCGATACTGAAGGATACATTCCCCGAATGTGAGATCTACCGTGCAGGCGGCGATGAATTCATGATAATCGCTGTTGACGTTGACGAGGAAGTTCTGAACGCCCGCGTTGAAAAGCTCAGACTTGATTCCGAAGACCCTAACAATATCAGTTTTGCCCTCGGTTTGTACTTTGACGGTGAGGGCGCTGATATCCGTCTTGCAATGCGTACAGCCGACGAACGAATGTACAGCGACAAAAAACGCTATTACGCAAAATTCCCCGAAAGAAAACGAAAATAAAAAGACTCCCTTCATGTGAAGGGAGTTTTATTTATGGCTGTATATTTCCTTTTTTCTGAAAACAATGCCGCGATTATATGCAATATCTGCCGCAAGCGCTGTTACTGCAAGAGCTATGCATAATACCTGATTAAAGGTTATTATCTTTTCTGTATGTGACTCACGCAGGAAATCAAGTCCGAACTTTGCTGTAAGAGATACAACTGCGATAAGCTTTGTCGTATGCTTGTTTCTCCTTGCAAAAAGCACTGCACCTGTCACAAATATACCGAGGAACACAGCTGTTTCTGCAAGCTGTATCGGAAATACACATATATCACCTGTCCGCTCTCCCGTATATTCAATACATAGCGGACCATGATAGCCGATACCGTGACAGCACCCTGCAAACAGACAGCCTGTCTTTGATATGCTGTACATCAGCGGAAGCACAAGTGTACAGCTTCTCAGCATTTTCTCTCCCTGTATGCGGTCTTTTATGATAAGAGCCATTGTTATGACTGCACCATACATTCCGACAAGTCCGCCAATGGAAGAAAGTCCAGCGCCCTTTCCGTTTGTACTGATGTATGTTAGCGTAAAACCGCCGCAAATGCTCATCATCGGTGCAAGGAACGACAGATAACCTGCTATCCTTCGCTCTATGCCGCTCTTCCTGTTAAGCAGATACATCACAGCTATACCGACTGCAAACGAAAGAAGTATCAATACAGGATACGGCGATATCCCACTGTAATCCGTATCAATATGTATACTCAGCATATTCTTCATCACCATTCTTTTTACGATAGTCCGCTGCATGAATCCAAAAATTCTTCCAAAGCAGCATTGCAGGCAATTAAAAACAATACCGATCCGATCAGCATGAGAATACCTAAGATAATATACAGTATCATAAGCACCTTACCGAATGTATTTTCAGGGTATTTTACGCGGACTATTATCATTAATACAAGAGACGCTATCCAGCATGGCATTATCAGTTCAGGCATCTCTAAAGTTCCCATTAAAAGACTGAGCGCTATCGAGCCTAATGAAATACCACACAGCATATTGGCTTTTTTCTCGTCCTCGGGCGACTTGTTGTTTACAGTTCCGTAATTGACAACAGGTCTGTCAAAGCTGTAGATGACCTCATCACTGCCGCTGAATGACATCATGTAATTGTATTCCTCATAGGTGAGATAGTGGAACCATCTGCCGTCATACATACGTATAAAATAGTGTCTCTGCAATGTCTCGTCATCTACCCCCTCAGGAGCGATTATTGCAGGTACTCCCTGTATCATTTCAAATGTACAGTTTTTTACCTCATAAAAATGGATACGCATAAAGCTCTCCCCCTTATCGGTTTCATTGATTATATTCTACAGGAAATTTATTAATTTTTCAAGATGACTTACAT
>SFFP01000290.1 GCA_004556875.1 Ruminococcus flavefaciens | reverse complement strand
GATAGCCGAAAAGGCATTCAACTGCAGTAGCTCTGCGATATGTCACAGTATCCGTATGCTTCGGGACTGTATTTCCCGTTGCATTTCTTCCTCTTTTCAGCACAGCTGTTTCGTGTTCGGAAAGATACTCTGAAATGGTATCATAAGCCTTAGACTGAAACTCTGCACACACAAGCTTGATCTTCTTTGAGTGAAGCTCTGCTACAGGAGTATTCGCAAGTCTGAGAAGATACTCCCTTACAAGCGTATCGTACACGCTGTCGCCCAAGAAAGCAAGGCTGAGCGGACTGTACGTATTCGCTTCACGTTCTGATAAAAAATCTCTGTTCATATTAATTTATAAAGTCGAACTCGAACCCTTCAAGGTTTACGGTATCGCCCTCTTGTATACCCATTTCCTCAAGCTTAGCGATAATACCGCTGTTGATAAGCACACGCTGGAAGTACTGGAGCGATGAATAGTCATCGGGATCGACAGTACGCATTATAGGCTGTATCCACGGCGCATCTACAAAATAGATACCGTCCTCAACAGTCACCTCAAACTTCTTATCAACACCGAGCATCTCGTCAAGCTCTGCCTGTGGGATAGGCTCTGCCTCAAATTCTCTGATCGGCGGAAGTGTATCGAGCACCTCCGATACCTTGTTCATAAGCTCGGCAGTTCCCTGCGTTGTTGCGGCAGAAATACAGAAAAATGGTATATTCTTGTCCTCAATAAATTTACGGAACTTCTCTATCTGCTCCTCTGTTGCCATATCCGACTTATTTGCGGCAACTATCTGCGGACGCTCTGCAAGCTCTTCATTAAACTTTGCAAGCTCTGCATTTATTACCTCAAAATCTTCACTGGGGTCGCGTCCCTCAATACCTGAAACGTCCACAACATGGACGATCAGACGGCATCTTTCAACGTGTCTCAGGAACTCATGTCCAAGACCGACACCGTCACCTGCGCCTTCGATAAGTCCGGGAATATCAGCCATTACAAATGACTTTTCCTCATCGACTCTGACAACTCCGAGAACAGGAGTAAGTGTTGTAAAATGGTAATTTGCTATCTTCGGCTTTGCAGCACTGACAACGGATATAAGCGTTGACTTTCCGACGTTAGGATAACCGACCAGTCCGACATCAGCAAGGAGTTTGAGTTCAAGAGTTACCTCGAACTCTTCTCCGGGAAAGCCCGGCTTTGCAAACTTAGGTATCTGGCGTGTGGAAGTTGCAAAATGCACATTTCCCTTTCCGCCCTGACCGCCTCTTGCAATTACCTTAGGCTCGTCTGTAGACATATCCGCCATTATTCTGCCGCTTTTAGCTTCGCGGATAACCGTACCTCTCGGTACTTTGATAATAAGCGGTGGAGCGCTCTTGCCTGTACAGTTTCTCGAGCTTCCGTTTTCACCGCGCTGAGCTACGTACTTTCTCTTATATCTGAAGTCGATAAGGGTCGAGAAATTATCATCGACCTGAAAGACCACATCTCCGCCGCGTCCGCCGTCGCCGCCGTCGGGACCGCCTGCCGCTACATATTTTTCACGGTGAAAGGACACTGCACCGTCGCCGCCGTCACCTGCTTTGATTTTTATCTTCGCCTGATCAACGAACATTTCTGACCTCCGTTTCTAAAGAAAAATCCCAAGCATATGCTCGGGATTTATTTTCACGTTATGGCTGTTACTGCTCAATCTCGTAAACAGATACCTTCTTACGGTCACGGCCGTAACGCTCAAACTTAACCTTACCGCTTACTGTTGCGAATAATGTATCATCTGAACCGATACCTACACCGTTACCCGGATGGATATGTGTACCTCTCTGACGAACGAGGATATTGCCTGCCTTAACGAACTGACCGTCAGCTCTCTTAACACCGAGTCTCTTAGCCTCAGAGTCACGACCGTTCTTAGTAGAACCAACACCCTTCTTATGAGCGAAGAACTGCATACTGATCTTTAACATACTTACACCTCCGAAATAATGATTTTGATCGTTTTTGGGAATTCTTCCAGTATAGCTTCAAAGTGCTGTCTTAATACATTAAGCACTCTTGACGGAACATCTCCGCCGCTTCCGCAGATACATTCAATAACATTGTCACCAACGTTTATCTCAGGCGAAAAACCTAATTCATCGAGAATATTTGCGGTAAGCTGTACAGCAGAAGAAACAGCTGCACAAGCTACATCTTCACCGGCATCGGCATAACCCGAATGACCGCTGAACTTAAAACCTGTAAGAAGCCCCTTCTTTTCATAAAATTCTGCGCGGATCATGATCAAGCCTTGATAGCTTCGATCTTCACCTGAGTGTAAGGCTGTCTGTGACCCTGCTTCTTCTTCTCACCCTTCTTAGGCTTATAAGTGAAAACAGTGATCTTCTTAGCCTTGCCGTTCTTCAGAACCTTTGCGCTTACAGCTGCACCGTCAACATAAGGTGTACCGATCTTAATTCCATCGTCTGCTCCGAGAGCAACTACCTTGTCAAAAGTAACTGTCTCATCAGCCTCTGCTGCGAGCTTCTCGATGAAGATGATATCTCCCTCGTTTACCTGATACTGCTTTCCGCCGGTTTCAATAACTGCGTACATA
>SFFP01000289.1 GCA_004556875.1 Ruminococcus flavefaciens | reverse complement strand
GGTCGGCGTCGTCCTCCATGGCTTTGGCACAGGCGGCTGCTACCGCGCAGCCGGCAGACAGTGCGATATCGTTGCCGTGGGTGGGCATGCACATGGTGATGGCATCGTCGATGGCAGCATCCAGGTCGCCGGGATGGATGTAGACGACCGCTTCGATCTTCATGGCCGAACCGTTAGAGGCCTTGGCGTTGTCGCAGGCCAAGAAGGGGTAGGGACCCTGTACCGGATGGCCCTGCAGAGCATAAACGGCAGCTATGCAAGCGGCGGAATAGCTGCGGCTTCGGAATTTGTCGCAAAGGTATTCGACATACAGATAGACAGATATATGAAGTTCAGCGCTGATGCGTTCAAAAAGGTATATGATATCTGCGGAGATGTTACTTATCCTGTAAATGCTGATATAGCAGGCTTTAAGAACGACGGTACAAGTCAGCTTCTCAACAGTGAACAGGCTCTCACTTTTGTAACTTATACCATGTTCAAGGACGGAGAGACAGAGCGTGCATTCACAGCTGCATCAATGCTTTCCTCAATGGTAAATCAGGCTGACGGAAAGCGTATTTCCGATAACTTTGACAATAGCTTCAATATCATTATAAATATGGTCGAGTCAAACGTTACATCTGAGGATTATAAAAAGCGCAAGACTGCTATTAAGAATATGTTTGAAAACGGCAGCTCTATAGCTTCTACACTTTCCCTTGACGGTACTCCTGCAGGAGAGGACTTTATCCCAAGCAGCGGATTTATCGCAAACATCAAGGATAAGTATTTCGTTGACAAAAAATGATGAAGATATTTGACACCCATTCACATTATGCAGACTATGCCTTTGATGAGGACAGGGAGCAGGTGCTTGCTGAGCTTCCTGATAAGGGGATAGAGCTTGTAATGCTTGCGGCTTCGGATATGAGGGACTCTCTCGCAAATTCCGAGCTTGCTGCAAAGTATGATTATGTTTATGCTTCGGCAGGTATCCACCCCGAAAGCGTTGATGATACTCCCACGGATTATCTTGACAGGCTGAGAGAGATAATAGCTTCAAATCCGAAAGTCAGGGCAGTAGGCGAGATAGGTCTGGATTATCACTATGATGACTATGACCGCGAAAAGCAGATACGTTTTTTTCGCGAGCAGCTTGAGCTTGCGGCTGAGCTGGATATGCCTGTGATAGTTCACAGCAGAAATGCCACAGAGGACACTATAGAGATACTTAAAGAGTATCGTCCGCGCGGAGTAGTCCACTGTTTCAGCGGCTCGGCAGAAACCGCAAAGGAAGTAATAAAGCTTGGAATGTATATAGGATTTACGGGAGTCCTTACATTCAAGAATGCAAAGAAAGCACTGAAGGCGCTTGCGGAAGTTCCGATAGACAGGCTTCTCATGGAGACTGACTGTCCGTATATGGCTCCCGAGCCATTCAGAGGAAGACGCAGCGACAGCTCTATGATAGCTTATACTGCGGCAAAGGCAGCGGAGGTCAAGGGCATACCTGTTGAGGAGCTTATTGATATTACCTGCCGCAACGGCATGAAAATGTACGGCATAGAATAAACGAAAGGAGGAGAATGAATGTATTACTGCTGCGGAGTTACAGACAAGGGCGTAATGTCTCATAATGAAGATGCAATGCTCATCAAGGACAGCGTAATAGACTCAGGCTCTTCCGAACAGAATGTTGAAGTTCCTTTTATAGCTGCTGTTTCGGACGGCGTGTCGGGCGAACGCTCAGGCGAGCTTGCTTCAAAGATGTGCCTTGAGCTTATCCGCGATATGGGGTATAACGGTGAAACGAAGCTTGATGAAGAGCTTCTTGACATTCATCACAAACTTGCTGATTACAGCAGGTCTGACCCCGAAATGCATAATATGCAGGCTACGCTCTGCGGCATAGCAGTTGACGAGAACAACAATATCCTCACATTCAACGTTGGAGACTCGCGTCTTTATCGTTACCGCGGCGGACGTATCAGACAGATATCCCGTGACCAGTCGCTTGTACAGCTTCTTATTGATGAGGGAGCTATAACCCGTGAGGAAAGGAAAAATCACGTTCACCGCAATATAATATTTCCTGTGTTCGGCAATCAGAAGTCAGCGCCTAAAGTGGACACTGTGACACTTGACGGCGGTATGGAGTACGGTGACCTGCTTCTGCTGTGTACGGATGGATTATCCGACTATGTTTCTGCCCTTGATATAGAGGAGATACTGGAAATGCCTAAAAGTCTTAAAACAAGGCTTCATCTTCTTGTGGACAAGGCACTTGAAAACGGCAGTAAGGACAATATAACGGTAATTGCTGTGGTATATTATGAATAAAAGGAAAGAACGGTCAATCCGTTCTTTTTTGTATTAGCATCTTCTCATCACATTTCTTACAGGAGTATACTTATGGAAATAAAGCGCTTTGACATTGAAAAAGACCTGCAAAGGCTTGAAAATTACCTCAGGGACTGCTATTATAAGACTAAAAGCATGACTTCATGGCTTCCCGAAAGACTTCATGACCTTATCTACAGAATGGATATACAGTATACAGACTGCGGACTGAAAAGGTCTGCGGACTATATTTTTATGTGGGAGGATAA
>SFFP01000018.1 GCA_004556875.1 Ruminococcus flavefaciens | reverse complement strand
TTATCTATAATTATATTGTATGCAGTATCGACAAATAGTTCCTGCGTTTCTGGACGTAGTAACTCTGCTATCAAAAAATTTGTATCACTTGTTTTTGAGTCTGAGATTTTTAATTGACGTTTGATTTTTCTGTTTAAATTTGGAATTAGAGCATTCAATAATTCTTGTAATAAATCTGGCGGAAGGATTTGATAAAACTTTATTACTTTATTATACCTGATTTGTTGAATGTTCATCATAATCCCCCTCACTATACAAAATATATTTTATTATCCGATTTGTCTATATTATACCATAAACCGTGTTAAAAATCAACGGCTTTTTATCAAATTTCTATCGTTATATAAGATGATTATATCATTCACACCCCGTAAACATAACCTGATAACTCAGTCCCGTAAACTCCCTGAGAAAGTCCATATCCGAGAAGTTCAGCCCGTAGTTATGCGTTTTACCGCTGTCCTTGCCCGTGTAAAGGTACTCCATCTTCTCCTGATCGAGATGCTCGGTGCGGAGGGCTTCACGGCCAAAGCCTTTTTCTTTCAGGTGATACAGCACGATTCGTGAGAGCTGCACCTGCACGATGCGGTAGCTCTCAGTGTCAGCACAGTGGTCGAGAATGCCCAGAATATCGAATATCGTTTCGGTGTCCTTCAAATGCTCGGTATCGTATTCGGTTTCGGGGACGTACTCGATATACTTATCATTGTTGAGGAACTGCACCGTACAATTCACATAGGGAATGATCTTTAACTGTGTTTCCAAGCTGATCTCGCTTCCACGGCGCAGACTCACCCACCGCTGTGACAGGGAGCTTACCGATTTGAACACGCTTCTTTTCTTGTTTGCCTGCGGAATAATGGGCGTATCGTCCTCGTTTATCAGGTAATCTATCGGAACATCGAAGTATTCCGCAATTCTCGTTATCATGTCGAGGTTCGGCATACCGTCATTCACCCATTTGGTGACAGTCGCAGCCGAAATGCCCAGCTCAGTTGCTAATGTCCTCGGCTTGATTCCTCGCTCGTCACATAATTCATTATATTTTCTCCAAAAGATGGTCATTTTGTGTCCCTCCAATTTGTGCAAAAGGCAGAACTTAACTCGTTCTGATTATTTTTACTTGACAAATACTACTTAGGTAGCATATAATATGATTTAGAGATTGTAATATATCATTTCTTTTCTTATTATAGCACATCGAATGCAATCTGTCAATAGAAATACAAGAAAAATTACAAAAGTAGAGGAAAACAAAACTTATGAATGAAATCAAATGGGTAGAACCCCGTCCGCTGCGGCATACGGCAGATACTATCCCGTTCCCCCTCGGAGCGTTACCACCCGTTCTGCGTAATATGGCGCAGGCGATCTCGGTCACGACCTCCACTGATGTGGGAATGGCAGGAACAGCGATGCTCTCAGCAGTGGGCTACTGTTTCACCGGTCAGTATCGGCTTGCAGGCAAGGCAGACCACACTGAGCCGCCTGTGCTGTATTCTATTATCATAGCACAGCCTTCTGAAAGAAAAAGTCCCGTGATGCACTTCATCAAAGCTCCGTTCGACAGCTTTGAGAGCAAGTACAACAAAGACCACCGTGAGGAAATGTACAAGGCACAGCAGGACGTTAAGGCTCTTGAAGCTCGTGTTAAGGCTATGGAGAAAGAGGACGAGCCTGACACCGCCGCTATTGCTAAACTCCGTGTCCAGGCTGACAATATCCGAAATACTACTCCTATCCGTATCGCCGTTGACGATATAACCCCCGAATCTCTTGTGATAGAGCTGAGTGAGAATGATTCTTTGCTGATGATCTCAGACGAAGCAGGAATGCTTTCCAACTTCAACGGAAAGTACAACGGCGGTATCCCAAACCTCGACTTACTTCTGAAATCTTGGAACGGTGAGAAGTACATCTGCAACAGAGTTATCCGAGGACGAACGGAAATTCCCCGTCCTTATCTATCAGTCGCTCTTGCAGGTCAGCCGTATATATGGGACAACATGATGAACGATACCGCTTTCAGGTCAAGCGGACTTATCGCACGTTTCGTTCCCTGTTTCGCCAAGAGCGATGTTGGAAAACGGCGATATGATACAGCACCTATATCAAAAGAGGTCAGGGAGCAGTATCACAATTTCATTCATCAGCTCCTGAAAGGAAAGAAAGACTGGAACGGAGAGGAAACGATACTGCATCTGTCCCGTCATGCTTCCGAGGAATATATAGATTACTGCAATAATTATATCGAAAAAGAGATCAAGGAATCCATGTGCTGTTGTCAGGACTGGGGCGGAAAATTCCACGGGCTGATACTTCGGATAGCCTGCATTCTTCATTGTGCTGATTGCTGTTCCCGTGGTATCGAACCGTCCGAGGAAAGTGTGAACCATAATACACTTCTGAGAGCATTCAACCTTGCTCACTACTACCGCTATCAGGCGATTTACGGTTTCAGCGTGAACGCTCCCGACGGAAACATCGTCAAGGCTGAGAAGATTATTCAGATATTCAAGACAAAGAACATCAAACAGGGCTTGAAATCAGACCTCTATCACGCCTGCCGATGCAATCTTTTTCCCACTGCAAAGGACTTCTATTCGGCGCTCGATACGCTCGCTGAGTATGGCTATGTAGCCTACGAAGATGTGACCGCTGCCAACAACAAAAAGGCTCAGATGGTTCATGTGAATCCAAATATCTGATTTTACCGGATTTTGTGGTTTTTGTGGTGGCTGACATTGAAACTGCGGTATAGCGACCTTTGCAAGAGACAGACCTAAATGTTGGTTGCTGTCGGTTGATGTTGGTTGAGCATTTTGCGGAAAGGAGGTGAGGTATATGCCCGATATGGAAAAGGTTGAAAAGCTGACTTCTATCCTTGAAGAAAGAAGCGGTCTTGGTGTGCGTGAAGCACTGGTTCGTTACTATGATTTTTTGACGGACGATGAAGCTTGGGACTATGATTTTGAGCTGGATTTTCTTCTCAATAAATTCAATATTGAGGTGGATATTCCGTTCTGATTTTTGCAGGTTTGGAAACTGCATCTTGGAATTTTTGTAATGCGATTTTTCGCATTACTGTGTACACATTTTCGGCTGCTCCGTCAGCCGTCTTAGCCTCGCAGAGCCCCATAAGCATTTTTGATAGTCCGAGTAGGCTGTCAAAAGTGCTTTGGGGTTACTGGCGACGCTCGCACAAGACTTCGCTATGTGCCGCAAGTAAATCCCAGCGCTCCGCGCTGTTTGGTTTGCCGATCTCTGTCTGAACTTATGTTCAGACGATCGTTGCAAGGCAATTAAAAAGCCCTTCAAGGGTGCTCATCATATCACAGGCGGTGAGCCTTGCGTATATGATTATCCCTCGTCAGAGGGTTCAGATAGAGATAAAAAGGAGACATTTTATGAATACAAAATCTATCTCGATGTGCGAGGGCAAAGGCAGCCTTTCACATAATAACCGAGAGTTCACTGCCAAGAATATCGACCCACTCAGGACACCAGATAACATCGTGTTCGTTCAGCAGGACTTGGGCGAAACCTACCACCAGCTTTTTGACGAAGCGGTAGAGAAATACAACGCTCGTCAGAAAAGAAATGACCGCAAAATTGGTGACTACTTTGAACACCTGTTTAACCGTCCACCCAGCAAGAGCGTGATTGAGGGTGCGAACAAGCAGAAAAGTTTCTACGAACACCTCGTCTACATCGGCACGAAAAACGACTCCGCCGTAGGAACGCCCGATGCTGAAAAAACTGTTGAATGCCTGCGTGAATATATGGAGGGCTTTCAGGCGAGGAATCCCAACCTCTATGTGTTTAATGCCGTGATGCACCTCGATGAAGCCACGCCGCATTTGCACATCGACTATATCCCTCTTGGACATTACAGCAGAGGTCTTGAAGTCCGTAACGCTAAGAATAGGGCGCTCGATGAAATGGGGTTCGGGAATGACGCTCACTCTAACAACCGCTGGCGGCTTCGTGAGTGGGAGGTGCTGAGGGATATTTGCAACGCTCACGGCATTGAGATCAGCGAGCCGAAGAAGTCCAGAGGTTACAGCTACACCGTTGAGGAATACGGCGAACATGAGGACGAGATCAGGCGACTGAATGAAGAAAAGGCTCAGGCACTTTCCGAGCGTGACGAAGCCCAAGCTGAACTTGACAAGGCGGCCAAGAAGAAAGTCAAGCTGGACGAGATCGAAAGTATTGAGGTCAAGGAGTCTGTGTTCGGCAAGAAAGTCACCCTCGCCAAAGAGGATTACGATACTCTCAGCGACACAGCTAAAAAATATGTGGCAATGGTCAAGTCTGCGAAAAAACTCAAAGCTGAACACGACACGGCTGTGCAGGAGCGTGACGCTCTGCGAACACAGTTGGCGGCAGCTTCTTCGGAGCTTTCCGCCTACAAGAAAGCTGAGGAGCAAAAGGGTCTTTTCACCCGTGAGAAGTTGAAAAAGGAAGCAAAGCGTATCAGCCGTGAGGACGAGCTATCCCGCAAGTTGAAAAAGGCTGAGGCTTTTATTTCTGCCTGCGGACTGAGTTCCGACTTTCAGCAGTACAAGTACAACAGCACTACAAGAAAAAACGTGCTGGAATAACATATAAACAAGATAGAAAGCAGGGGAAGTACCTGCTATGGAGGTTTTTACAACTATGACAACAAACAGAAAGAACGAGCTTATCGCTCAGCTCGTGAATATCCTGAGCGAACTTATCGAAGCTAATGATTCCGAACAGGTGACCGAGGTTTCCACAGGTGCTGTAGAAATGCTGACCGTTAAGGAATGTACCGAAGCGGTCAGGGGGCTGTCTGAGCATACTGTCCGCAAGCTGATAAAGCAGGGCAAGTTGCCGTATCTGAGGACGGGCGACGGAGTGAACGGCAAGATGCTTATCAACAAGGCTGATCTGCTTGCGTACTTCAACGGACAGACAGCGAACAGATAAGTCTGTATGCTGTAAACGGCGATTTTACGCTGTTTTAACGTCAACAGACAGAAAATCCACAAACACCACAGAACAAAGGACATAGATTTCGGCATACTCTCGAAAAGACAAAAAGATACGATAAGTTACTTGACATACAGCCAAATGCGCGCTATGATTAGAGTAACAGGAGTATGCCATAAAATCTATGTGATAGAAAGGAATCATTTATGGCTACCATTACAAAGCGGGGCGATACTTTCAGAATAAAGGTATCCCTCGGTTATGATACAGAACACAAGCAGATCATCAAGTCTACAACCTTCAAGCCTCCGCAGGGCGTAACACCTAAGAAAGCGGAGAAACTTGCTCAGCAGTTCGCCTACGACTTTGAGAACCGCTGCAAGGATTATACGGAACTCAATGAGAATATGCGTTTCTCTGAGCTTGCTGACTGGTACTTTGAGAATTTCGCATCTGTCGAGCTGAAACCAAGCACGGCATACACCTATAAAGGTCAGTATGAGAAGCATATCAAACCTCTTATCGGTAATATGAAGCTAAAAGAGATCACAACTCCGAAGCTGACAAGCGTGATGAAAACGTTCAAACTGAAACCTCAGTCGGTTCGCAAAATATATGTGGTGATACAGAGTATCTTCCGCAGAGGAGTTGAGCAGGGATATATCCGTGAATCGCCTTGTCACAATGTTATTCTTCCGAAGAACCGTCAGGAAAAGAAGAAAATGTCCCTTGATGAGAACGAAATCAAGCGTTTTATGGAGCTTCTTGATAATAAGCCGTGGGACGAGGACTTCAAGAGAATCATCAAGGTTCTCCTTTACACAGGAATGCGTTCGGGTGAATGCTTAGGACTTATGTGGGAAGATATTGACTTTGACGAAATGACGATCACGATCAACCACAATCTCACGGACGTAGGCGGTAAGCACACCCTCGGTTCACCGAAAACGGAGAGCAGCCGCAGAGTGATCGGTATGAGCGAAGTCCTTGCTTCTATTTTCAGGGAGCAGAAATCCTACATAGACAAGATGTCGGAAGCACTCGGAAAGAAGTTTGCTCACCCCGAAATGGTATTCACATCGGCACTTGGCAACTACCGTGACAGAAATTCTGTGTACCACTCTCTGAAACGCTTCACTAAGGGGACAGAGTTTGAAAATCTCACTCTGCACCAACTCAGGCATTGCAACGCTACGCTTTTATTGAACAACGGTGTTGACCTGAAAATCGTATCAGAACATCTCGGACATTGCGATATAGGTGTTACAGCAAATATTTATGCTGATGTTTTAAAAAGCACAAAGGCTAAGGTTGCTGATCTTGTAACGCTTAAACTTAATGCTTGAATCGTCATTCAAGCATAAAAAAATCCGTCCCGAATAACGAGACGGATTTAAAAAACTTTTTGATAAAGACCAAACAAGTACCAGAATACATTTGCAAGGTCTGAAAGTGCCGAAAATACGGCGTTTGCGTAAAGTTGGACTTAACGCTTTGAGAACTGAGGAGCACGACGAGCAGCCTTGAGACCGTACTTCTTTCTCTCCTTCATTCTTGGGTCACGAGTGAGGAAACCAGCCTTCTTGAGGGAAGGACGGAGCTCAGGGTCGAACTCGAGAAGAGCTCTTGAGATACCGTGTCTGATAGCACCAGCCTGACCTGTAACGCCGCCGCCTGCAACTGTGCAGATAACGTCGAACTTCTCAACATTATCAGTAAGAGCGAGTGGCTGACGAACGATGAGCTTGAGTGTTTCGAGACCGAAATACTCATCGATGCCTCTGCCGTTTATAGTAACATTACCTGAACCTGGGTAAATTCTTACTCTTGCTACGGAGTGCTTTCTTCTGCCTGTTCCGTAGAAGTATTTAACTTTTGATTCGTACATTTAAAAGCACCTCCTATTAAAGCTCGTAAGCAACAGGCTTCTGAGCCTCCTGCTTGTGATTAGCGTCCTTGTAGGTTCTGAGTCTCTTGAGCTGAGCTCTGCCGAGGCTGTTGTTAGGGAGCATACCGTTCACAGCGATCATCATAGCTCTGTCAGCCTGCTCAGCCATCATATCCTTATAAGCGATGGACTTGAGACCGCCGATCCAGCCTGTATGCCAGTAATACTTCTTCTGCTCGAGCTTTCTTCCTGTGAGAACAGCCTTAGCGCAGTTGATAATGATTACGTGATCTCCACAATCAACGTTTGGAGTATAAGTGGGCTTGTGCTTACCTCTGAGTATGTGAGCAGCCTTAGCAGCAACTCTACCGAGAGACTGTCCCTCAGCGTCGAGGATATACCAAGTACGGCTTACTTCAGCGGGTTTTGCCAGTGTAGTTGACATAATATTTTCCTCCTGTAATAAATTTCAGAACAGAAAGCGAATACGGAAACAAGAGGCAGAACCTCTGATGATGTTTCGGAAGCCGCTGCCTCTTGCTTCCCGAAAAAACGCCATATCCGTTCACAGTGCAAGAATTATTATACACGATAAAAAAAAGAATGTCAAGAGGTTTTTGCGGATTTTTTTAATATATACTCTATTTTCTCTCGCTAACGCTCTGTTTTTCTCTTAATCTCTCTCTTTCTCGCGTTTCATTTCAGAATATCAAGTTAGAAAAAAGCTGAGATAAAATAAGGAAATATATGCAATTTACCGACATTTAACAATATTGACCGTTTTTTGCTCATTGCTGACCATTTTGTAATATAAATGTGGTCAGACTCCCCATTTATTGCTCAATATACGCCGTTCTCATTGACTTATTTGTGCAATTGTGCTACAATATAAGCACAAAAATTTATTTTTGGAGGAATTTACTATGAAAGGAAAACACATCAACAGAGTTGTTGCAGGTGTCATGGGTGCAGCTATGGCATTATCAGCAACAGCTGCAGCTGTTAATGCGGTAGCACCCGCAGGTCTTCAGCTGACAAACAATGTTACTGCATCAAAAGAGGGCGAAGTAGTATACGATCTTGGCTTTGAGAGCGAAGACGATCTTGCTAACTGGTCAAACAGAGGCGGCGATGATACTACAAAGGTATCTATTTCAGCAGATGCTGCAAAGACAGGTAAGGGCGGTCTTCTTGCAAGCGGCAGATCAGAGAGCTGGAACGGTCCTGCATTCCGTCTTGACGGTGTACTCAAGCCAAATACTCAGTATTACCTCAGTGCTTCACTCAAGGGTAAATACTACACAAGCGCAATGCTCAGCTTCCAGTCTACAACAGACGGCGTAACATCTTATTCTAACCTTGTTCAGAATCTCAACGGCAGTGACTGGATAAGCGTAAAGGATGTTCCGATCAGCTACAGCGACGGAATGGAGGGCGTTTACGTTTACTTTGAAGGTGGTTCTGACGACCTTTACATCGATGATTTCAAGATCGTAGAAGCTCCGCATATAGACATAGAAAAGGATCTTCCTTCACTCAGCGAGTTATACAAGGATCAGTTCAAGGTAGGTACTGCTCTTACTCCTGACGATCTTGCTTCACAGCCATTTATGGACCTTGTTCAGAAGCATTTCGGCGAGAGCATCACAGTCGGCAACCAGATGAAGCCTGACTATGTTCTTAACAAGGAAGCTACACTTAAATATTTTGAAGAGACAGGTGATGATGAGACTCCGCAGATCAGCTTCTCACAGGCTAAACCTGTTCTTAATTATGCAAGAAAATACGGTATCCCTGTAAGAGTTCACACACTTGTATGGCACAGCCAGACTCCTGAGTGGTTCTTCAAGGAGGACTTCGATGAGAAGAAGAGCTATGTTTCTCCGGATAAGATGAAGAAGCGTATGGAGAACTACATCAAGAGCTATTTCGAGACTCTTACAGCTCTCTATCCTGATATAGACTTCTATGCTTGTGACGTTGTAAACGAAGCATGGACAGATGACGGAAAGCCCCGTGAGGCAGGTCACTGTGCTCAGTCCAACAACTACGCTGCTTCTGACTGGGTAGCTGTATTCGGCGACAACTCATTCATCGACTACGCTTTTGAGTATGCAAGAAAGTATGCTCCTGAGGGCTGTAAGCTCTACTACAACGACTTTAACGAGTACATGACAGGCAAGATGAACGCTGTATGCGAAATGGCTGAAAGGCTCAAGAAGGCAGGCAATATCGACGGTATCGGTATGCAGTCTCACCTTGATGTAAGAGAGAGCCTTTCAGCAGCATTCCCGTCACTCTCTATGTATGAGACAGCTCTCAAGAATTACACATCATTAGGTCTTGATGTTCAGATCACAGAGCTTGACGCAACTGTACAGGATAAGTCAGGCGACAAGTATTTCGACGTTCAGGGTGACTACTACAAGGGACTTTTCCAGCTTTACGAGAAGTATGCTGACAAGATCTCTGCTGTAATCTTCTGGGGCGTTACAGACCCTAAGAGCTGGAGAGCTTCACAGAATCCGCTTATCTTTGACGGCGACTTCATGGCTAAGCCTGCTTTCAAGGATATCGTAGGCAACAGAACTGCTGCTGACCCTGTAAGAACTACTATTGCAGACGGCGGCAAGGTAACTACAACAACTACAACTACTACAACAACTACTTCAGTTGTAACTTCTGTTCAGACAACAACTTCAAGCGGAAGCACTGCAGCTGCTACAAAGTACGGCGATGCTAACGGCGACAACGAGATCGATATGAGCGACGTTGTTCTTATCATGCAGGCTCTCGCAAATCCTGACAAGTATGGTATCGGCGGTTCTGACAAGAACGCTATCAACGATCAGGGCTGGGCTAATGCAGATATCGCAGGCACAAGCAAGGGCGTTACAAATGACGATGCACTGGCTATTCAGGAGTTCCTCCTCAAGAAGCGTACATCTCTTGAAGCTGCAAAATAAGCTTTAAAACAACATATTATAAATAAGCAAATTACCGGGTCTGGAGCACAGGCTCGGTAATTTTTTGCTGTAATTCAGAGAGATAAAGCAAGTGTCTGCCGCTTGGATACTGCAAGATTATATATCTGAGGAATTTCACGGTATATTGACAAATTCCTTAGATTATGGTATGATGAGACTGTGACTTATACCCCGTAAATCGAACTTGGGTCACGAATACTATACTAAGGAGAATTATTATGGATCTCAGTAACTTTTCAGGCGGAACTCCATCATTTGAAGTCAACAGTAAGAAAACATCACCTGTCCCTGCATTCATAGTCTTTATTCTTTTGGCGGCACTTGGACTTTTTATGGGTATATCGGGCATGATGAAGTCGGAACAGACCCTTGATGATGCTTTCGCAAACGGCTTGGACAGAAGCAAATGTGTAAGCGGTGTGCCTGCTTATGGCGCAAATCACCCGAATTTTGAGTACGGACACAGAATAGCAGGCTTTGTGCCGCTTCTGAATGAATATTATTACCTCATCATGCCTGAGGGCATGGACAAGGGATTTCTTGTACGTGCTGATAAGGATTTCGGTGAAAATTTCGCCTCAGGAACTTATGAAAATATAAGCGGCATTGAAATAAAGGGCAATGTCAAAAGCACGAGCAGAAAGGTACAGTAAAACTTTTCGGGCATGGACTACAGAATTGTTGATAATGCAGAATACATAGACCTTCTCACCACAAAAATGAACATAAGATGGCTCATTATCGGCATTTACAATGCTCTTGCGGCAGTGCTTATCTTAATACATTTCGCAAAGAACCGAGGCTCAATGCCTGCAACCGTTGTCGGAAAGATCACTGCGGCTGTAATGTTTATCGGTGCTTTTGTCTGCACATATTTTCTTTTAGGCATGATAGTACAGCTCTGAGCAGAGCGACCTGCGTCAATCGGGGGATTTCTGATTGACAACAGGGAGATTAGGTGATATAATAAGTATATCTATTGAAATATAACAGAAAGAGGTCAATTTTTATGGCTAAAGATAAAAAGCTGGTATCTGAGATAACCTCAATGGACGAGGATTTCGCTCAGTGGTATACCGACATCTGCAAAAAGGCAGAGCTTATAGAGTATACAAGCGTAAAGGGCTGTATGGTAATACGTCCTTACGGATATGCAATATGGGAAAATATGCAGAGAATTCTTGACACTACATTCAAGGAAACAGGTCACGAAAACGTTTGTATGCCTATGTTTATCCCTGAGAGCCTTCTCCAGAAGGAAAAGGATCACGTTGAGGGCTTTGCTCCCGAGGTTGCATGGGTAACTTACGGCGGAAACGAAAAGCTTGAGGACAGACTTTGCGTCCGTCCTACTTCAGAGACTCTTTTCTGTGAGCATTATGCTAATATAGTTCATTCATACCGCGATCTTCCAAAGCTCTATAACCAGTGGGTAAGCGTTGTTCGCTGGGAAAAGACAACACGTCCTTTCCTCCGTTCAAGAGAGTTCCTCTGGCAGGAAGGTCACACTATCCACGCTACAGCTGAGGAGGCTATTGAGGAGACAGAGCGTATGCTCAACGTATATGCTGATTTCTGTGAAAAGTCACTGGCTATGCCTGTTATCAAGGGTAAAAAGACAGAGAGCGACAAGTTCGCAGGAGCTGTTTCCACATACGCTATCGAGGCTCTTATGCACGACGGTAAGGCACTTCAGGCAGGTACTTCACATTACTTCGGCGACGGCTTCGCAAAGGCTTTCGGCATTGAGTATACCGACAAGGAAAACAAGAGAGTTAATCCTCACCAGACAAGCTGGGGCGTTACAACTCGTCTTATCGGTGCGGTTATAATGACTCACGGCGACAACAGCGGTCTTGTACTTCCGCCTGCTGTTGCTCCAATACAGGCAGTTATCGTTCCTATCGCTCAGCACAAGGAGGGCGTTCTCGACAAGGCAAATGAGCTCTTTAACGAGCTCAAGGCAGCAGGTATCAGAGTAAAGGTTGATGACAGCGAGAACTCACCAGGCTGGAAGTTTGCAGAGTACGAGATGAAGGGCGTTCCTGTACGTATTGAGATAGGACCTCGTGATATCGAGGAAAATCAGTGCATCGTTGCTGTTCGTTACAATGGCGAGAAGAAGACAGTTGCACTTGGCGACCTTGCAGTTTACGTAAAGGCTCTCCTCGAAAAGGAGATACCTGAGGGTATGTTTGCAAAGGCAGCGGAAAACCGCGCAAACAGAACATATGCCTGCACAACTATCGACGAGATCACAAAGGCTCTCAGCGAAAAAGGCGATGGCTTCGTAAAGGCAATGTGGTGCGGCGAAGAGGCTTGCGAGGACGAAGTAAAGGAAAAGACAGGCGTTGGCTCAAGATGTATCCCATTTGAGCAGGAGCAGATCAGCGACAAGTGCGTATGCTGCGGAAAGCCTGCTAAGTATATGGTTTACTGGGGCAAGGCATATTAAGCCGACTCAGATAGTACCAACAGCCGCAAGACGGCTTACCAACGGAAATAGTGCCCCTAAGTGTTCAGTGATTGCTTAGGGGTTGATTTCTTTATATATCTGCAAATAAAGTTTGTGTCTGCAAACAAATTTGCGGTTTACTTTAGGTAACACCTACTTATTTTGTATATTTAATATGCTATAATGAATGCAAGACATTCATTATAAATTATTTCAATGCCCTTGCAGATACGCAGATCAAAGAACTGCTCCCTGCAATCGGGCAATTATATCATAACGCTGCGCTTTTATGATATAATGAATGCAAGACATTCATTCAAATTCAATAGTTTTTAGGAGTGAGTCTTATCAAAACAGTTGAAATATTCACTGACGGCGCGTGCAGCGGAAATCCCGGTCCCGGCGGCTATGGCGTGGTTTTGCGCTTTGGCAGCGTTGAGAAAGAGCTTTCCGGCGGAGACAGTGCCACAACCAACAACAGAATGGAGCTTCTTGGAGTCATCACAGGACTTTCGGCTCTGAAAGAGCCTTGCAAGGTCATTCTTACCACCGACAGCAAATACGTTGTTGACAGCGTTACAAAAGGCTGGGTTTACGGCTGGAAGAAAAAAGGCTGGATAAAATCCGATAAGAAGCCTGCACTGAATGTGGACCTGTGGGAGCAGCTTCTGCCCCTTCTTGAAAAGCATGACGTTACTTTCAACTGGGTAAAGGGACACGCAGGACACCCTGAAAACGAGCGCTGTGACAGACTTGCAGTAGAACAGCGTGATAAATATGCAAAATAAGGAGGATAAATCATGGAAAAAAGATTTATTTATGCAGATAATGCTGCAACGACAGCAGTTTCAGAAGAAGTTCTGAACGCTATGCTTCCATATTTCAGGACTGCATATGGTAATGCTTCAAGTATATACAAGCTGGGGCGCGATGCTCAGCGCGATGTAGAAAATGCCCGTGAAAAGGTGGCAAAGGCTCTGGGAGCTGACCCGAGAGAGATATTTTTTACAAGCTGCGGCTCTGAGTCCGACAACTGGGCAATAAAGGGTACAGCTGAGCTTATGGCTAAGAGGGGCAAGAAACACATAATCACCTCTGTATTTGAGCATCATGCAGTTCTTCACACCTGCGAATACCTTGAAAAACACGGGTTTGAGGTAACATATATCCCTGTAAGCGACAAGGGACTCATCGACCCTGAGGACGTGAGAAAGGCTATCCGCGAAGATACTGCCCTTGTTACTATAATGTATGCTAACAACGAGATAGGCACTATACAGCCTATTGACGAAATAGCCGCTATATGCAAGGAAAAGAAGGTAATTTTCCACACTGATGCTGTACAGGCTGTTGGTCATGTTGAGATAGACGTTCACAAGCAGGGAATAGATATGCTTTCGCTTTCGGGTCATAAGATACACGCTCAGAAGGGCATTGGCGCACTTTATATCCGCAAGGGGCTGACTCTGCCTAACCTCATTCACGGCGGCGGACAGGAGCGCGGTAAGCGCGCAGGTACCGAGAATGTTCCTGCTATAGTAGGTCTGGGCGTAGCTATCGAGGCTGCAACACGCAATATTGCAGAAAAGGCAGCTGTTATCACTCCGAGAAGAAATCGCCTTATCGACGAGCTTCTCAAAATACCGTATACCCGTCTTAACGGCGACAGAGACAAGAGACTCCCCGGAAATCTCAATATCTCATTTGAGGGACTTGAGGGTGAGTCACTTCTGCTCATGCTTGACCTTAACGGTATCTGCGGTTCATCGGGGTCTGCCTGCACATCGGGTTCGCTTGACCCGTCACACGTTCTGCTCTCTATCGGTCTTGTTCACGCAGTTGCTCACGGCTCGCTGAGACTTTCGATCGAAGAGGACGTAACAGATGAGGATGTTGATTATATCCTCGAAGTAATTCCTAAGGTAGTAGACAAGCTTCGCTCTATGTCACCTGTATGGGAAAGAATGATGAAGGGCGAGAAATACGAATAAAACTCTTTAAACGGGGGTAAAAGATATGGGATTTCTGGATAAGCTCAAGGACAAGTTATTCAATCGTGAACCGTCAGATACAGGCTTTCTCACAGATGATGAGAAGGAGCTTCGCGAGTATGAGGAGTATTACAGACCTCAGTCGGGAGTAGCAGACGGTACGTATTCCGAATTTGTTGTAAGCGATGTTTTCACTGTGAGCGGCAGGGGGACCTGCGTTGTCGGAACGGTCACAGGCGGAGTATTCTTTGTTGGCGATGAGGTATTGCTCATACACGGCGGCGGTGAGGCTATCCCCACGACTATTGAAGGTATCGAGCAGTTCAGAAAGGTATGCAAATCTGTTTCCGAGGGAGCAAATGCAGGATTTTTGCTGAAAGATATCGACAGAAAACAGGTTTCCAGAAATGACATTATAAAAAAGAAGTGACCCCTGATATAAGGTCGTATAAGAATGGTGCGGCAGTATGTCCGCAGATAATATAAAGGAGTAAGCTATATGTTATACAGTGAAAAGGTTATGGATCATTTCTCAAATCCGAGAAATGTGGGCGAGATCGAAGATGCTGACGGCGTAGGCGAGATCGGAAACGCTAAGTGCGGCGATATCATGAAGATGTATCTCAAAATAGACAACGGTATCATCACAGATGCAAAGTTCAAGACATTCGGCTGTGGTGCGGCAGTTGCAACATCTTCGATGGCAACAGAGCTTATCAAGGGCAAGTCTATCGACGATGCTCTCAAGCTTACAAATCAGGCTGTTGTAGAAGCTCTTGACGGACTTCCTGCTGTAAAGATACACTGCTCTGTACTTGCTGAGCAGGCTGTAAGATCGGCACTTTCCGATTATTACACAAGACAGGGAATTGATCCTCTCCCGATAGTGGGCGAGATCAAAGAGCCTGAGGAATAAAAATAAAGGACGGTTTTTCACCGTCCTTTTTATTATTTTTCAGAAATTATTCTTCTTCGTCATCGTCATCTTCTTCAGACTCATCGTCCTCAGTTTCTTCTTCCGTGTCCTCGTCATCATCTTCATCAGGCATTATTTTATTGTTGTTGTAGCTCTTTTCTTCTTCCTCTTCCTTAGCCTTTTTAGCGGCAGTCTTAGCAGCCTTTCGAGCACCTGCTGAGGCTGTTTTTTTACTGCGCTTCATAAGCACGAGTGCGAATACAACAGCTAAGATAACAACGCCCACAGTTATAACGATGAAGGCTATCTTTTTGAGGTCAACATCCTTGACGGTATGCTCTAATTTTTCAGCCTTTGCGTATTTTTCGCCTGCTGAACCAGAGAATACGCTGAGAGAGAAGCCTTCGAGTTGTTTTCTCTCCTGATTTTCAACGGTATATCCGAAAGCATCATCGTCTATCTGAGTAACGCTCTTAGGTATCTCCACCTGTTTAAGCTCGTTGCAGACAAGAAAAGCGTCCTTGCCGATAGTTTTTACACCCTCAGTGAAAATGACCTTATTGAGCTTCATACAGTAAGCGAAAGCCATTTCGTCTATCTTTTCAAGTGAAGCAGGGAGAAAGGCTGTTTCAAGCTCCATATCAAAGAGGAAAGCGCCGAAACCGATGGTTTTGAGTCCGTCGGCAAAGTCTACTTTTTTGAGAGCAGAACAGTTTTTAAATGCTTCGTCTTCGATATATAAAAGTGAACTCGGCAGGAAAACGTTTGAGACAGCGGCACAGGTTGAGAAAGCACCGCCGCGTATAGTATTTACGCCGTCGGGGATAATGACATCTCCGTTAAGGTCAGTCGCTGCACGATAGATAGTGCTCTTTTTGCTGTCCATGAGGAGCTTATCTTCAAAGACAAATTTGCTTGCAGCAGAAGCGTCGATATCGTTTATCGAAAACCAGCTTCCCATAGCGTTGTCGCCTATTTCGGTAAGTGAAGCAGGCAGACGGAATGAGCTTATCTTGCCGCACTGATAGAATGCGTATTCATCTATCTTTGTAATGCTGTCGGGAAGCTCGATATCCGAAAGGTTGTCACAGAGTGCAAAAGCATAGGAAGAAACTTCCGTAAGAGTTTCGGGGAGCGCAATGCTTTCAAGGGCAGTACATGAGAAAAATGCGTGGTCGCCCAGAGTT
>SFFP01000288.1 GCA_004556875.1 Ruminococcus flavefaciens | reverse complement strand
CTCTTTCTCTTATTATACAGGATTTTTATTATTAGTGGCTCACTTTTTTATTATCATTTTTGCCCTGACTGGCTCAGTTTTATTTTAGCATACATACACCGCTGTCAAAGCTGAGAAAATATGAGCGGAAATCGGTATTTTTGTTGTGATATCCGCTGTTTGAAGCAGCACCGAGGTATTTCACAAAGAAATCCTTAGCAGCTTCAAGGTCACGGACATACATTGCAATGTGTTCGATATTCATAGCTTTTTATTCATACTGCGCAAGTATTCGCGCAGCTACTTCAAGACGGGTCTGACGGTTGTTCATAGCCTGTTTTTCGATGTATTTATGTGCCTGAGGCTCAGTAAATCTAAGATATTTCATAAGCGTAGTTTTAGCGCGGTTGATGGTGCGCATTTCTTCGATACGGCTGAGGATATCATCGCTTTCCTTTTTGACACCTGCCATGCGGACTCTTGCGGCGATTATAAGCCGTATAGTACGCTGAAGCGCTTCACGGGTCACAGGACGGGAAAGTACATTCACGCCGCTGTCAGAGACTCTGTCGGCAATATCATCCGCAACATCGCCGCTGCATATAAGGATAATGCCTGCTGTCGTCGAGTCAGCTATCATTTCCGCAAGCTCCTGACCAAATTCATCGCTCAGAGGTGTATTGATAATAACGAGGTCAGGTTCAGTATTATTTTTCACAAGCCTTCGTGCTTCGCTTCCGCTTACAGCTACAGCAGTCCTGCCGCAGCCTTCAATTCTGAGAAGCTGTTCGCAAAGCTCGGAAAACTCGTTATTTGCTGATACAATAATCGCTCTTTCCATACATTACCTCACACAAACTTGAAGTATGACTCTTCCTCGAATTTATCCTTGTCATTAGCGAGAGAATAGTCATGTATCTGCTTGTCAAGCTGTGCGAAGATATTGCTGCGTATTTCGGGAGAGAGAGTATTTTTTACGAAATCGCTGTCTTTAGCGATAGAAGCTGCTTCGTCAAGTGTAGACGGCAGTGGCTGAAGCACAGAGCAGTCACTGCCGCTGTGCATAGCGCTGTCAAAAAGTGAGCAGTCCTGTGACTGTATTCCCTCTATTCCTGCGGCAAGAATGAGCTTAAAGGTGATATAGGGGTTACAGCAGGCATCTGCTGAGCGTATCTCAATGCGCGGAGAAATTCCCACAGGCTTAGGTACGCGGATAAGCTGTGCGCAGTTTTCCGATGACCAATTGACATACTTAGGCGCAAAGCCTATGCCAAATCGCTTGTAGGAATTAGTGGTGCTGTTAAGAAATGCAGTTATTTCGCGCATTTTGCTGAGAATTCCCGATATAAAGCATTTTCCCTCAAAGGACATACCGTTAGTAGTATCAAAGATGTTCTCGCCGCCCTTTTTAAGGCTTATGGATATGCTCAGCGCGCTTCCGTGTTCGTCTGGCAGCGGTTTTGGCATAAATGAAGCGAAAAGACCGTTCTGAGCTGCAATTGACTTTACTACGGTCTTGTAGTGGACCATATTGTCAGCGGCTGTAATAGGCTCGCTTTCGCGGAATTCTATCTCATTCTGGGCAGGTCCGTGCTTATGACATGAGCTTTTTGGACTCATGCCCATTTCCTCCAGTGAGAGACATATCTCACGTCGTGCATTTTCACACTTGTCAAGTGGGGCAACATCGAGATATCCGCCGTTGTCATGCGGTATTTTTGTAGGCTCACCGTGTTCATCCAGTTCAAAAAGGTAGAATTCGCATTTTGTACCCATTTCACATGAATAGCCGTCCAGTCTCAGCTGATTGATGTAGTTTGTAAGCTCAGTACGCATATCTCCCACGAAATCGCTTCCGTCTGTATTTTTCAGAGCACAGAAGAAGCGGACAACTCTTCCCGACTTAGGTCTCCAGGGGAGAACGGAAAGTGTAGAGATATCAGGTACAAGAAGCAGGTCGGAGCAGCCCTCCGCTATACATGAAGCGTCAAAGGGTATGCCGTATTCAAATGCTCTCGGCAGTTCATTTGGCATGATAGCCACATTTTTGAGATTGCCGAACATATCGCAGAAAGTAAGTCTTATAAATTTAACGTCATTCTCTTCAACGAATTTCAGTATCTCTTTAGGAGAAAAGCTCATTTATATACCCCCATGTCTATTGTATAACAATAGAATTGTTTTATTTTTCATTAAGGCATTTAGTCCTGTTGCAATTACTGCAATTTAAGCCAGGACACTTCAAAACAGGTTTATCCATTTCATCATTCAGATCAAATCTATGAATTACCCTTTGGTTCTTGTATTCTTTTTCAAAAACATTATTATCATCATAGTCGTCATCATATCCACCTCGGCGAATACGTCGGAATATCGACAACACAAAGTTGACTGCTATCAATAAGATGACAGCACCGATGATAATCACCAACAGAATGATAAACAATATTCCCTTAACCATTTTTTCTTGAGGTTATGATAGACAGACAAATATACCATGCAATAATAACCGAGATACCCGAAATACCAAAGATTAGCAATATGGGCAGACACGAAACAAGGAATACATACTTGATTCTGTTTTCATGCCATCCCCAGTGCTTGAACTTCAAGGCGAACA
>SFFP01000287.1 GCA_004556875.1 Ruminococcus flavefaciens | reverse complement strand
AGCTCTTTCTCTTATTATACAGGATTTTTATTATTAGTGGCTCACTTTTTTATTATCATTTTTGCCCTGACTGGCTCAGTTTTATTTTAGCATACATATTCTGAGGTGCATAAGCTGTAGGGTGATCTCCCCCTCCGCCCAGGAATAGCTGTGTCCAGTAATACTGATTGCCCGATTTAATAAATCCAACACCAATGTACTGGAAATCTCTGCTCAGGATACTTGCTCTATGGTCATTTGAATTCATCCAGCCATTCATTGCAGATGCAGGAGTTGTCTGACCTTTAGCAAGATTTTCACCGAGAGCATTCCAGCCAATTCCAAGATCATCAATAACACTAAGTCCGCTTCTTCCGTCAGGACGGGTGTGATCCCATATACGAGTTGTTTCCTTTACGCGTATATCAGCCGCCTTCATAAGCTCAGGCAATACCTTATACGCAGGAAGTCCTCTGCTCGCACGCTCTCTGTTTACGATATTTATAACTTCGATTTCGTATGTGCTTGTATCCGAAGCTGTTACATTTCCGTCTGACACAGGTGACACGATCAATTCTGATGAAGCCGCTGAAACAGCAGCAGGTATACACGAAGCGGCTGCAAGGACAAATGCAGCCAGTAATGCAGCTGTTTTTTTCATAATGATACCTCCATAACAACTCAATACTGAACATATTTTTAAAACGTAAGCTAAGACAAGTCCTGTGATTATTATAGCACATCTCACTGTGTAAGTCAACAATCAGTATATAAATTATGCTTACTGCACAATATTTTCCAGAAGCAAACGTCACAATAAACAAAAGGCTGTACCAATTTGGTACAGCCCTGATGTTCGATAGTAATATAAATTACTTGATCTCGATTGTAGCGCCAGCCTCTTCAAACTTAGCCTTGAGCTCGTTAGCCTCAGCCTCAGAAACGCCTTCCTTGATAGCCTTAGGAGCAGCCTCAACTACTTCCTTAGCTTCCTTAAGGCCAAGTCCGAGAACTTCCTTAGCAACCTTGATAACAGCCATCTTAGCGTCACCAAATGAAGCAAGGATTACGTCGAACTCTGTCTTAGCAGCAGCAGCACCGCCAGCAGCACCGCCAGCAGCAGGAGCAGCAGCGATAGCAGCTGTTACGCCGAATTCTTCCTGGATTGCGTCTACAAGCTCAGAAAGCTCGAGAACTGAAAGAGTCTTGATATCTTCAACAAATTTTGTGATCTTCTCAGAAGCCATGATAATAATCTCCTTTAATTATATTTGTCCTTATAGGACT
The DNA here is from genome assembly GCA_004556875.1 of Ruminococcus flavefaciens. Taxonomy (GTDB): domain Bacteria; phylum Bacillota; class Clostridia; order Oscillospirales; family Ruminococcaceae; genus Ruminococcus; species Ruminococcus flavefaciens_S. Next base: position 1,345 of record SFFP01000287.1, on the reverse strand, counting down.
GATTTAAGCTGCGGAACGTATTTCCGCAAATGTGTGATGAAGAATGTTACTGCTATTATGCAGCCTCTTCTTCCTTCTTCTTGTCTGCAACAGCGTTGAGTGTAGCTGCCAGCTTCTGAAGGGGACCCTGCAGAGAGCCAACGAGCTGTGCGAGAAGAGTGTCCTTTGAAGGGATCTTTGAAAGAGCGATAACGCCTGCCTGATCATAGACCTCACCCTCAACGTAACCAGCCTTGAGATTGAACTTCTCATCGCCGGCCTTCTCAGCGAACTTACCAAGGATTCTTGCAGGAGCTGTCTGGTCGTCGTTAGAAACGGCAAGAGCAGTTGTACCGTTGAGAGCCTCTTCAAAACCCTCGATACCGCATTCCTTGAAAGCACGGAGAAGCATTGTGTTCTTTTCTACAAAGTAGTTAACGCCAGCCTCACGGAGCTCTTTTCTGAGCTTAGTATCCTCTTCAACAGTGATACCCTTGTAATCAACGAGAACGCCTGATACGGAATTCTTGATGATCTCGGTGAGCTTTTCGACCTTAGCCTTCTTTGCTTCGAGTACAGCATTGCTTGGCATAGTTTGTATTCACCTCCGAATGAAATTCATCGTATTCAGAGAGCAATAAAAAAGCCCATTCCGACAGCGCAGAATGGACAATGATAATTCTATCAATTGCTATTCCTCGGCGGGACTTACTGAGCTTTCGCTCTGCCAGCTGTCTTTAGAATACGATACTGTTTTTCACAGCTTGATAATTATAGCATATTATTTCAGATTTGTCAAGCCTTTTCCAAAAAAAATCTGCAAAAGAAAAAGAGCATATTCATATGCTCCTTCCCTTTATACTATTTATTCAGAGAGTTTTGGGGATTTCTTATTTAACCGCAGTTTATCAGCAAACTTTTCTCAGACTGCACATCTTGTCCGAGAGGTCTATGCCGTTGCTGTCACAACCGTTTTTGTTGATGTGTATGAGGCTATCTCTCTTGTATACTCTGTATGCGCCCCAATACACTTCTTCCTCTGTACCAAGAAGCACCGAAAAGCCTTCATTTACTCTGTAAGTTCCGCTATAGTCAGTTTTTCTTTCGCTGTCTGTTCCGTGTATCATTCTCAGGATACGATCGGCTGAATTCGCTATTTTTGATACTATAATGTTTCTTTTCATATTTTACCTGATCACCAGCACATTTAAAAATCTTGCTTTCTGTACATTTAACTGTACGTGTGGTGTTCCATCAACGAATATAACTGAAGTGTTATACTGAAAGAGCAGTCGACAAACACCCAAAAATCTGGTAGAATATAAATAACAAAACCGGAAAGGGAAAACGACTATGAAGTACAGTA